>JBDTTW010000269.1:0-2281 GCA_039930405.1 bacterium | reverse complement strand
GATCCGGCGATGGTGCCACCCGACTTGCGCGAGCGTCCGCTCACCGAAGCTGCTCGCGCGATTGTTCGCAGTGGTGACAGTCAATTGACCGATGCTATTCGCAAGGTGTCGCCAAAAATGTTTGGCGATTACGCCAACACGCTGCCGCCGCCAGAGAAGCAACCGGAACTCGTTAAGCGTTCCGCGCCGGGTCAGTTTGTCAGCGTCTTGTCGCCGCAACTGCTGCGTTTCAATGCCAGCGTTACTGATCGCAATGGCCGCGCGATCGGCGGCATGAAAGCACCGGACTTTACTGTTTATGAAAACGGCGTCGAACGCGAAGTCAAACAGGTAACGCCCACCAACGAGCCTTTTAATTTAATTCTTCTGCTCGACGTTTCGGGCAGCGTTGAAGAACGAATGGACTTTATTCGTAAAGCCGCGCGCGACTTTTTGAATACGGCCAGCCCGCAGGACCGCATTGCTATCATCAGTTTTCGCGACGATATTCAGGTGATTTCGGACTTCACCACTGATCGCAGCCTGCTATCCCGAAAACTCGAGGACATCGACGCCGGCGGTGCAACTGCGCTTTATGACGCGCTGGGCTATGTGCTGGCGGATCCGGTCAAGCGGCTACGTGGTGAACGAACCGCCATCGTGATTCTTTCCGACGGCGACGACAACAGATCGTTTGTGCCGTTCCCCGCAATCCTCGAAGCGTTGGTTGAGTCAGGCGCCCTGGTCTATCCGTTGTACATTCCTTCGGGTTTGATTCCGGAAGGCAGCGTGCCCAAACCCGAAGTGACAATCGATCCGTTGCGCACTCGGTACCTGACGTTGACGACACGCGCTGAAGCGGAAGGTCAAAAACTCGCGCAGGCATCTGGCGGCGTTTACTATCCAGTCCATCGCCTCGAAGATTTGCAACGCGCCTACGATGACGTGGTGGTCCAACTGCGCACTGCCTACACAATTACCTATGCTTCAAACGTGCGCACCTCCGGCAACCCGCGTGTGCGTGTGCGCGCGAATCGCGATGGCGCGTCGGTGCGCTTGAGTCCGGTGGTTAACGTGGCAACGCCTTAAGGTGACGCTAGTTACGCGGTACCCGCAGGTTTGGCGTCTTGAGGTATAATCTCTCCGAAAACCATGAGTATTGAGAAATCAGTTATGGAAAAGCTGGAGTCGCTGACACCGGAGCAGCAGGCAAAGCTGCGTGAATTTCTCGATTCTCTGGAACCGAGCAATGGACCGAAAACACCGCGCCGCAGTCTGTTGGGAATTTTTAAGGATCTCAACGTTCACATCACAGAAGAAGAAATCGACGAAGCTCGACGCGAAATGTGGGGGGACTTTCCGCGTGAGGATATTTGATGAGCGCAGTTGTTACCGATACGCATGCGCTTATTTGGTATTTATTTGAACCACAGCGTCTGTCTCCTACAGCTCGTACCGCATTTCTTCAGGCCGAAGCAGATCCCGGAATAATATATGTGCCCGTCATATCAGTCGTCGAAGCACGTTATCTTGTAGAAAAAGGCTCAATCACGGGAGAGGTTTTTGGGAAACTGTTCGACTGTTTGGTTGATCCAAACACCGCACCTACAGCCGTGCCCTTAACTCTGGAAATCGCCTCAGCTCTGCGCCACGTGCTGAAGAGAACAGTTCCCGATATGCCCGACCGTATCATTGCGGCCACGGCACTTCACCTGGGGTTGCCGTTAATCACTCGCGATCGCAAGATCCAAGCAGCGCAAATTCAAAGCATTTGGTAACACATTTTAGAGAAAGCGAATGAGCCAACCACTCTTCAATTCCCTTTTTGATGAAGTCGAACGGCGGCCGCTGACTGTTACCGAACTGACTGAATCGGTCCGCAAAGCGATCGAAGCGCGCTTTGCTTCCGTCTGGGTTGAAGGCGAAATCTCAAACTTCAAAGCGCATTCATCCGGCCACTGGTACTTCACAATCAAGGACGAAGGCGCTCAACTGCGCGCGAAGTGTTTTCGTTCCGCCAACAGTCGCATTCGTTTTCGTCCCACGGATGGGTTACACGTGCGCGCACGCGGGCGGCTGTCAGTTTATGAAGCGCGCGGCGATTACGAAATGATCGTTGAGGCGCTCGATCCGGTCGGCGCCGGCGCCTTGCAAATCGCCTTTGAACAACTGCGCGATCGTCTCCAGGCGGAAGGATTGTTTGCGGATGAGTTGAAACGTCCGCTGCCGGTGTTTCCCGGACGAGTGGGAGTGGTCACTTCGCCGACGGGCGCCGCTATTCGAGACATTCTCAACGTCATCT
>JBDTTW010000268.1:0-2914 GCA_039930405.1 bacterium | reverse complement strand
CCAAGGCGACCGATATCGTCAGCCTGGCGTCCGGCGACACAAAATCGGCCGCGCGACTTTCGACTGAACTAATCGATCGCGTTAATCAAACAGCTCCGGATCGCAACAGCTCGCCGCAGATGCTGGCGGAAATAAAAGCGAAGGCTTACATCTCGCGTGGCTCGGCGGCGCTGCAACAGGGCAACGCGGTTGCTGCACGCAAAGATTTTCTGGCCGCGCGTGACGTCACTTCCAGCGACACATATCCGCTGATTAGTCTCGCCACGGTCGCCCTGGCTGAAAATAAGACGGATGAGGCAGTTGGTTTCTACGAGAACGCGCTGTCGATCGATGGCACGAACTTTAACGCCCTGAGCGGTCTGATCCGTTTGTATGCCGGCAAGGGTGAACTGAATAAAGCGCACGCGCGACTCGATCAAGTTCTGAACTCCTATCCTAAAAACGCGTCGCTGCATTACTTGAAAGCGCAGGCTTACGGTTTCGAACACAACTCGGGTCAGGCTGAAGTTGAACTGCGCAAGACGCTTGAAATCGATCCGAACTACATTGCCGCCTATTCAGCGCTGGGCGCGCTCTTCATTAACACCAACCAGCAGGACCGCGCGATTGCTGAGTATCAAAAGATTCTCGAGCACCGTCCTGACAACGCAACCGCATACACGCTGATCGGCATGCTCGACGATTCGCGTCAGAACTATGACGCCGCCGCGGAAAGCTATCGCAAAGCACTCGGCAAAGATCAAAACGCCGTCATTGCGGCAAACAATCTGGCCTGGCTGTACGCGGTGAATGGTAAAGGAAATCTCGACGAAGCGGTGCGGCTATCGCAGAGCGTAGTGCAAAAGAATCCGAACATTCCCGGTTTCGTCGATACGCTCGGGTGGGTTTACTACAAAAAAGGTTTGTATGGCGCGGCGATCGAACAGTTGGAGAAAGCAGTTGCGCTGGATGAACGGGCCGCGAAAGGTGGCGCTGGCACTCCGGCAGCCAACTATCACTTCCACCTCGGAATGGCGTTGAAAGCGAAAGGCGACAAGGCAGCCGCGAAACGTGAACTTGAGCTGGCCATGCGTCTCGGCGAACGTGCGTCTTTTGCAGAAGCAGCCGAGGCGCGCAGCGCTTTAGCCGATCTCTAAACGAAAACTTTCCGAGGGAGAGAAGTCATGAGTGTTGAATTTCGGCAACGTACGCCCGGCGAGTACGCCAAAATTGCCTGGAAGCGTAAGTGGATGATCATTCTGCCGGCGATCGCCATTGCGGTGTCCGTCGCATGGGTCGTTTGGCAGCTTCCCGATCTTTACGAATCGTCGACGCTGATCGTCGTCAAGCCTTCTACGCTGCCCAATTCCGTTGTGCCGACCATTACGGAAGACAGCCTGACGCGACAAATCAACAGCATCGCGCAGGTCGTCACCAGCCGCAGCTCGCTCGAGCCGTTAATCGAGAAATACGAACTCTACAAAGCCGAAAGGCAACGCGGCGAGCCGATGGAAGTGCTGGTTGACTACATGCGCGCGAATATCAAGGTTGAGGTCAACACCAGCCGCAACGACATCACCAACGGTTTTAACATCACCTACCGCGGTCGCAACGCAAAGACCACGCAGGCCGTGACCGCAGAGCTGGCGAGCAAGTACATCGACGAGCAAACCAAGAACACGATTAACTCGACAAGTTCGGCGAAACAGTTCATTGACCAACAGGTAAACCAAACCAAAGAAGAACTCGACGCTGTTGACAAACAACGGCTCGACTTCATGCAGCAGAACGTTGGCAACTTGCCGTCAGAAGCCGCGTCCTTAGTGGGCCAACTCGGCGGTTTGCGTGAGCAACAGAAGGCCTACATTTCCGAAGTTGGGCGGCTGCAGGATCGACGTTCGGCGTTGACCACCCAGTTGGCCATAGTTAAGAAAACTTCGGACCAGATGAAGGATGACATCGCGGAAAACACCACCGATCCCAAAACCACCCTGGCCTGGTCGCAATTGGTTTCACGCAAAGCCGACCTCGAGTCTCAGTTGACACGCATGTTGACTGAGCTGCGACCAAAACATCCTGACGTGCTGGCGAAGCAGGCGGAGGTTGATTCCGTAAAAGAAGCGATGGACCAGATGATCACGGAATGGAAACAGCGCATCAAGGAGAAACAGGACAAACTGCGTGACCGTCCCGACCTGACCGTAGCGAACCTGGAAGCCGAACTTGGCATGATCGATGGAGAAATCAAGCGCGAGCAAAGTCTGCTCGGAGATATTGACTCGCAAATTAATCAGGTCATGGATCGGATCAATCACGTTCCGGGCGCGGAAGTAACTCTCGGCGCGCTGGATCGCGACTATCAAACCAAGAAGGGACAGTACGATGTGCTGTTGATGCAACAGCAGAAGATTGGTTTGGGCGCGGATGCGGCCAGTCAACAACAAGGCGAGGGCATTCAAGTAGTTGACCCGGCAAACTTGCCGGCGCGTCCGGTGGCGCCAAAGCGCCTGATGCTGATGGGCGCAGGTCTCGGCGCGGGGCTGGCTTTTGGTCTGCTCCTGGTGGGTCTGTTTGAAGTGCCTCGGCTCTTGACAGTTCAAACAAGCGAAGACGCCGCGCATTACACGGGACTTCCCGTTCTGGTTGCAGTGCCTGAATTGTTGACTGCGCAAGAGGCGCAAGTAATTCCGCGGCGGCGCCGGTTAATCCTGGCGGCTGCAATCGCGGCGATGGTTCTGGCTATTCCGGCGCTGGCGTTGGTCCTGAAACTGACGCAGGTGTTCGAACGGTTCGCAGTCTAAAAAGTTCATTAACGATCCGGCGCACGCCGGCTTGGAGGTTCAAAAGGTGTACGCAGAATTTTACGGACTAAAAGAGTTGCCATTCGCGCTGACTCCCGATCCGCGCTTCATCTATTTCACGCCGTCGCACACGG
>JBDTTW010000267.1:0-6901 GCA_039930405.1 bacterium | reverse complement strand
TTTGGACTGCGGCGGCTTGACGCCGCTTTGGAGCGCGGCGGCTTGACGCCGCTTTCATTTTCTTCAAAACCACCCTGTATTAAACCAAAGTTAATTCATCCGAAAGTTGAAAAGCGGTGTCAAGCCACCGCACTCCACATTAAGAACTGCTCCCTTCGGAGCCGATCAGGTACTGGTAAACGGCGCTCAGGTCGTCATCGACCGGCGCGATCGACTCAATGTTAATCTCGCCTTCCGCGACCACGTCATTCAAAAGCAAATAAAACCGGTCAGCATCGCGGGTCCTGACAAACAGGCCCAGGCGATCGTCATGAAGCCGCGCTTCGACCACGTGATCTTTATCAAACACGCGCGCTGCCAGTTTGGCAGGATTGTCGCAGCGAATCAGAATTTGCATCGGGTGCTCCTGCATCTCGTCGCGCACGCCGTGCACGTTGCCTTCCGCAACCACGTAACCGTTGTTCAGCAAAATTACGCGATCCGACATCATGTCCACTTCATGCAGGATGTGGCTCGAGATGATCAGGTGCAGCCCATCCGCTGCGAGCTGGCGAAACAGCGCAATTGTTTCCGCGCGCACCATTGGGTCCAGGCCGTTAAGTGGTTCATCAAGAATCATGACCGCCGGCTGATGGGCGATTGCCTGCGCCAGACGAATACGCTGCCGCATGCCTTTGCTGTATGCCGCGACTCTGCGGTCCGCCGCCTCCACCAGACTAACGCGTTCCAAAGCGACCGTCGTTAATTGCGCAGCCTTTTTCTTTTCATAGCCATGGACCAGCAAAAACGAGTTGATGAATTCCCTGCCCGTCAGCCCGCGGGGAAACGAATCAAACTGCGTGCAGTAGCCCAAATGCTTGAAAAGCTGATCTGGTTGGTCGGTAGGGATACCAAGAATCGTGATGCGGCCGCGCGTTGGTCGCAGCAATCCCGTCATCAAGTTCATGAGCGTGGACTTGCCGGCGCCGTTTGGTCCAACCAGACTGGTGATGCCCGGCGCAATCTGCAGGTTGACGCGGTTGACCCCAAGTATCTCGCCGTAGAACTTCGAGACATCATCGAAAAGAATTTGGGATTGCGGATTTCGGATTTCGGATTTCATCTTAGTTCGGATCTTGTCACGGTCAATCTCAGGTTCTGATTTGTCCTCGCTCATACACTATCAACAACCCTGTTGGACTTCGATTACGCAAAATCCGCAATCCGAAATCCACAATTCGAAATTCGAACTTCACTTGATCACTTCGTACGCTTTTACTTTGCGCGACAGCAGCGCCAGGCAAATCAGGCAAATCAATCCCAATGTGAACCACGAAGCCCAAAGCGGCGGCTCGTTCATCACAATTTCGCGCGCAACGCTACCATCAAAATCGGTCAGGTGCCCGGTGGTGCGCACAAATGTTCCAAACAATCCCGCGGAAACATTCTTCATCAAGGCGCCGAGGCTGATGATGTTTCCCCAATGCGTGAAAAACAGTTGATTGATGACTTCGCCAAAAACCGAAGGGATGAAAAATATTCCCAGCAACGCGCCACTCGCCACCACCCGCCATTTCACCAGCGCCGAAACCACCTGCGACAGCAACGCCAACAGCAGAATCCAAACGGCGCTGCCGATGAAAATCGCGCTGGCAATCCAAAGGTTGTCGACGAACCAGGCCGCGCCTTCGAGATAGGCCTGGAAACAAAACAAGAGCAATTGCGGGATCCAGGTCATTGCCGACAACAGGATTAAGAGCACTGACATTTTTCCGAGCACGTACTCAGTGCGCGAAAACGGCCGGCAGAGATAAAGCGGTAAAGCATTGTTGCGCAGATCGCGCGCAACCAGCGGCGGGCCAATCAACAACGTGACAAAGAAAGCAAAGGTGGCTTGCAGGTTGACGAACGTCTGAAAGAAAAACGCATCAATCGGAATTAGCTCGCGCACGTTTACCTTGAGCAGGGCCAGCGCGTTCACATTGTGGTGCAGGTAAATCAGAATCGCCTCGACCAGCAGCGGCAAGAAGCAGACGATGAAGAACGCCGTGAACAATTTCGATTTGAACACGTCGCGAAAAGCATGGCGCGGAATAATCAGGAAGCGGCTCCATTCCGGAGTCAGCTTTCCGAGGTACTGCTTGTAAGTCTGCTCATAGACCGCCATGGCCGTTCTCCATCGCTTTTAAGAAAATGTCTTCCAATGAATCGCGTTTGTAACTCAAGCGGCGGATTTGAATATGCTGTTGCGCGGCAATGCGATAAAGATCGCGCACTTCAACGCCATCCTGCAGGACAACCTTCACGCGCGTATCGCCGCTAAGCGCGTACTCGCAACCAAGGGCGCCAATTGCTGCGGCAAACTCGTGTTGGTCGCCCCGCGTCTCGAGCATCAGAAACCTGCGGTTTGCCTTTCGTTCCTCTTCCAGGTTGCAGTAAACCGCCAGCCGCCCGTCCTTCAGAATCAGGATTTCTTCGCAGCATTCCTCGACGTCGCGCAGCAGATGCGAAGACAAAACAATGTGCGCCTTGCCGCTGTCGCGAATTTCGCGGACCAGCCGGATCATGCGCGCGCGGGCAGGTGGATCGAGACCATTGGTCGGCTCATCAAGAAAAATCAGCCGCGGTCCATGAACGATTGCCTGCGCCAACTTTGCGAGTTGCTTCATGCCCAACGAATAAGTGTCGAGACTACGATAACGAGCTTCGCCGAGCCCCACGTAAAAGAGCGCTTCATGCGCGCGTTCAAGCGCGGCCTCGGAAGGCAAGCCCGAAAGCTCGGCCATCAAACGCACGAAATGCACTGCGCTCATCTTGGCAATGAACGAATCGCGTTCCGGCATGTAACCAACCAGCGCGCGGATGTGTTTGGCGTCAGTGGCGATGTCGCGGCCAAAGATGTGGGCGGTGCCGGACGAGGGCGGATGGAATCCCAGCAGTGTGTGAATCAGCGTGGTCTTGCCGGCGCCGTTGGGACCCAGCAGACCGATGGCCCGACCGCGCAGTTCACCTCTCAGGTTCTGCAGAATGGGTCGCTTGCCGAACTGCACGCTGAGGTCGTTGAGATCTATGACCGGGGCGAAAGCGGCAGGATTCCTGACGGCTGTCTGGTTCTGAATGGGTTGGGGTATCGCCATGCTGCTGACTTTATATCGCTGGTTTGAAAATTCCAAACAAAACCAAGACCGAAGACTGCTCCCATTAAAACGAATGCGCTGATAAAGGCAAACGCTTCCGTCGCTGCTAAAGTTCTGCCAATCGCCAAAATTCCGATCAGAAATACCGGCAGATTGATAATGAACGCGCAAGCAAACGGAAATAAAGCGGCGGGACGGCAGCCACCGAGGCGACTGCGCAGCCAGAACAGCGATGGAGCATAAGCCAGCGAGAAAAGCAGTGCGGTGATGACAAGCGAAACCAGGGTCGCACCCTTGATGCTTGAAACACTCAACGCCTCGCCCTCAACAAAAATGAAAGCAAGCACGATGATTGAAAGAGCCAGCAGCCAGGAGCCTAGCGAGATAAAGGTGAGCTTCATCGAAATGCAGTTCCGAGTTTCAAGTTTCGAATTTCGAGTTTCGGGTCCCTTTTAACTCCGAAATGGGAACCCGAAACTCGAAACTTTAGACCTACTTGTGCAGGCCTTGCTGAATGACATGTTGAATCTGGAATGAGTTTGGCATGCCGAAAAGAGTTGCCGGACTCAATCCAAACGGTCCGCCTTCAGTATTAGCTGCGAACGTTATGCTGTCGCCTTGCGCGTAAGCGTACGCGAGTGTCGGCGCCATCTTGGCCGCCATACTCTTGAGCGCTTGTTGCTGTGCTTCGGGCACCGCGCCTGAGTTTGCCACTCGGTCGGCGAACGGTTGCACCAGTGGCGCCAGGTTCTGATAAAAAACCGCCGAGAAATTCGCGTTGCCATCTGTCGGCAGTCCGGCGGTAAAGCGCGGCGACCGCAACAAGCTGGAACCCGATTCCTGGGAACGAATCGACCGCTCAACCATAGCGCGGCTGGGGCCCATCACTACATAACCGTTGACGTAGGTGTAATTCACTTCAACCCCAAAGTCGGCGGAGCGTAGCGTGTAGTAAGTGCGGCCATTCATGTCGGCGCGGTCCCACGCCAACCCGCCTTTGCCAAACTTGGCTGCTTCCTTGTTGACTTCACCCACCAATCGCTCCAGCGTCTGCTGCAAGTGGGCCGAATCGTTTACTTCGAATACCATCTTCCACGACGGCGTCGGCAGGATGGGGCCATCAATCGCGAAAGCAAACTCACCACCCAGCGGCGCGGCTATGTCTTTGCGGATATCCAAACCGTGATCCGCCTGCTGCTGGTCCAGGTTCTTTTTCAGACCCGGTGAAACTGTTTCCAGCGCGCCCAGCAAGTCATCAACTAGTCTGACCGGATCCTTGACGACAAAACCGGCAACTACATTCGCGTCGGGCGAAATGTATTCCAGCGAACCCATCGGTCCCGGTGCTGCCAGCCACGAAGGAATGCCGTGCTGCGCATCGCTGAACGACACTGAAGCCCTGGTGTGCGTCTTGCCATCGCTCTGGTTTTGATCGAGCACCAGATACTTGACGCTCAACACGCCGAGCTTTTCCAGCGCTTCTTCATGCCGGGCGCCGTTGACATCTTTGCTGAGCTCAGCTTTCTTTTGCGCGATTATCTTTTCGAGATTTGCGGCCACTACCAAACCTGCACCCTGCTGGTAAACCTCAGCAATACGGTTGTGAAACGGGCTGGAAGTGAAACTGTTTGCGCCGCCGCGCGCCAGTGACTGCAGTTGTTGCAGGTCCGGACTGGCCGCAAACAAATCATTCTGAATCCAGACAAAAAGCGTCTTCCCTTTTTCCGTTGGCGCAGTTGCTGTCAGCGGGTCATCGACGAAGCGAATATCAGGTTTGTCGCCAGGCTTGTCGGTTGACTTCGCATACTTCGCTATCTGTTGTTCGATAAATGCGCGGAAGCCATTGGAGTTTTTCAACTCCGCAAGCACTAGCGGCGCGACCGGTTCATTCTTCTCATTCAGCGAAACTGACAACGCGATTTCCTCACCAAGGTAATCGCCAAATTCGCGAATGGAATTAATGACCTGGTCCACGTTTGGACCATGATGGCCGGACTGTTCCTTGTCCCACCACTCCTTCAAGGCCGCGTTCTGATTGATGCGCTCCTGCATGATGCGGTGCGACTCAACAATCGTGGATGTCAGGTTTGGCAACGCCGCATAAACGATCGTGTTCTCGGGCATCAGGTCGAGCAAGCGTGTTGAATTGCGCACGCCCGGCTGCGGCACTCGGCTTAGTTCACTGTTGAGCGCCGTCAGACTGGCCAAAGTGGCGGCATAGTTATTAGCCTTCTTGCTCCATGCCAATTCATCTTTGACCGGAATCTTGTCGATGGATGCATTCGTCGTCGCCTGCTCGCCGCCGCGCAGCACTGTGTCGTGGTTCGCGTGATTCAAATGCACTTCGCCTTCGACCACCGAGACGCGCGATCCTTTTGTGCCGTTGTTGACTGAAAAGATTGTGCCGGTAACTGAAACCAGCGAATCGCCGGTGTCGACGAACAAATGCTGGTTCTTCTGCTTTGCGGCCTCGACGATGATTGCGCCACGGTTCAAGTGAATGGTGGTGCCCTGACCGTTCTTCGTTATGAAGAACTCAGACCGCTCGCGCATTTCGATCGTTGAGCCGTCGCCCAAACGAATGTTGGCGTGCGCATCCTTCGCAGTGCGAATGCGATCGCCTTTTTGCAGTTTCTCGCCTGCCGCTACCGGCGCGCTGCGCGTATCGGCGATTTGATAAACCTGGCCGTCGGCCGCCTGCACGGTTGCTTCCAGCTCCCCGCCAAAAGGCGAATAGCGTTGAATAAAAGGCAGGGCTAACAGACCAAAGCCGATCACCAACGCGGCGGCAATGCCCCAACGTAAAACCACCGGCTGAATGCTGTAACGCTTCGCGCCGGCAGCTCTCTTAACCGGTAGTACATTACGCACCCGCGCATCCTTCATCGCCTTGCGGCAAGGAATGCATTCGTGCGTATGGTCCACCAGCAACAACGAACGGCTTTCAGACAAGTCACCGTTCAGATAGGCCGGGATCAGCGATTGAAAATCACCGCAATTTTCAATCGTTTCCGAGGCGTGACTGCCGGTTGCGATTGTGCTGGTGTTTTCTGCGGCGATACGCGCCCAAACACGCTCTGCCGCTTGTTTGACCACCACTGAATCGAGCTCTTCGTTTCTCATTTCACTGGTAGCCTGGTCGAGGATGTTCTCCAACTCTTTATTCGTTTTCATGGTGTTTCTCCGAAAGTGCCTTCAAATGATGACCGGTTATGACTATCTGCCGTGTTGCCCCATGTATGCCGCAATTTCTTTCTTCAGTTTGGTGCGCGCCCGATGCAGGACGACGCCGACAACCATCTGCGAGGTGCCCATCAGTTTTGCAACCTCCTGGTTGTCGTGACCTTCGTAATAGCGCAGCGCAAACATTTCCCCCGCAGTTTTTCCTAAACGCGTGACCGCCTGCCGGATCAGCGTTTGTAATTCGCGATCGGCATGCTGCGTTTCGGGATTCTTTGACTTGCTCTCGAGCGCGCCGGCAGCGACATCCGCAAGCCCGACCGATTTTGAACGGCCGCGACTGCGCATCAAATCCAGCGAAGCGTTGATGGCGGCACGTGACAAGTAGGCCTCAGGATGATCGGAAAGCTCGTGGAACTCGCCGCTCTTGACCAGTCGCAGAAAAACCGTTTGCAGCACGTCTTCAGCGTCTGCGGGGCTGCCGGTTATGCGTTGGGCGGTGCGAAAAACGCGAGCATGATGCGCCTCGAACAGCGTTTCCAGCTCGCTCGGCGGTTGGGGAAGTGGTCTCAAGGTTCTAACTGCCTGCACGGTGGCCTCCTGAA
>JBDTTW010000266.1:0-5758 GCA_039930405.1 bacterium | reverse complement strand
GGCAAGGGGAGAATTCAGATGTTTACCAACTTGATTGAGTCGAGCTCGCATGTGGAGGACTTCAAACGGCGCGGGTCGTTTGTTCTGTTTACTACCGTCACTTATTTCCTGCTGTTCGCCATAGCTGGCGTCGCCAGCATCTACGCTTATGACGCGCGCCTGGAAGACCAGAACACTGAAATAGTCGTAATGCTGAGTCCGTTTGATTTGCCGGCGCCTCAAGCGGCTCCTGTGATCCACAATGCAGCGCCGCCGAGAGGACGTGCAGCTACAAATGAAGTTCCTCAGCGCGAGATAAGAATGGCGAACGTAAACACTCCGCAAGTTGTTCCCGACCACATATCGTCGACGCCCAATAAGAATTTGCCTGTGCCGCTGGTGGGTGATTATTTGATCACTGGTCGTGATGTCGATCCGATCGGGCCACCGAGTGGTGCGGGAAGCGGCGGCGCAGCAGTAGGCGGCACTGGCAGAACGCCCGCAGTCGAAGTGGGCACGCCGCCTCCTTTACCGCCGGTGCTTGAGAAACCAAAGCCGCAGATGATTCGCAAGAGCGTGGTGCTGAACGGCGAAGCTCTTTCGCTGCCAAAGCCGTCTTATCCTGCGATTGCCAGGCAGTTACACATTCAAGGACCGGTGAATGTGCAGGTGGTGATTAGTGAAACTGGGAAAGTGGTCTCGGCGAAGGCAGTATCCGGCAACGCAGCGTTGACGGCAGCCGCGCAACAAGCAGCGTTGCAAGCGCGCTTTTCACCAACAATGCTCGGTGACCAAGCGGTGAAGGTGTCAGGAATAATTACCTACAACTTCGTGCTGCAATAGAGGCGCGATGGTTTGTTTCAAGTCCGATAAGCTTCAGCTTGTCGTGAAGTCGCGGTAATAGAAAGGAAGATGAGAAACAGATCTGAACGTGAGCGTTCGTACCGCGAAGCGGTTAAGTAACCTAGCCCAGGGTTGCCGCCTCGCGCGGCTACCCTGGGTGCCGGGTTTGACGATAGTAGTAACAACCCCAACGGGGTTGTGTCCATCTCTCCATGTGCTGAACCCCCCTCCACAGAAGGAGACGCAACCCCTTCAGGGTTGGGGGACTCTTTCACAATCGTTCCCCGGGTAGCCGCGCAACGCGGCAACCCGGGGCTAAGTTACATAACCGCTTCGCGGTACAAATGGCGCAATACTTTCACGCTGAAATCAATCTAAATCCTAATTCGCCTCGTTATCATCACCTCTAGCTCGGCGGCAAAAACGGCGCCAGCTTCTTTTCAATCACCTGCTGGCACACGGCGCAGAATGGTTGATTGAGATTGCGCATGCGGCAGTTAAACTCCGGCCGGTAAACGCGGCAATGAAAATAGTCAGCCCCTTCAAACAATCCCACAGTTCCCGCCGGCACCGGCGAAGGTTGCGGATCGCAACCGGCGCAGTTTGCATTTTGCGTGGTCGGGACGGCTGTAGCAGGTTGGATCAAACTACGCCATTTAACGGTCGCGCGGTTCTTGTTAGTGCTGATATTCGGCTGACTCGGTTCACTGCCGGAATGGTTATCGTGACCGTGGTCGACGACGCAGCCGGCGAAATATTCGTATTCGTCCGCCAGACCAAACGCGGAATGGCCCATCTCATGCAGCGCTATCTCGATGGCGTTCGGGGCCTTGGAAAAGGTCGGGACTTCCCCGCCCGAACCGCCATGAACCGTACTGTTCACCTGGAGCAGCGAAACGTGCCATTGCGGCAGCAAGTTCTTCACCACTTTTATTACCCGCCCGCTATTCCCTACCAGCAGGCGACGGATGCCGCTGGTACAAAACGACGCTTCGAAAAATGTTTTAGGTTTTGCTCCGGTGCCGCCGCAGCTCGTTGGATCTCTCGCGCCGCTGTCGGTTGAGGTGACGTCAACGCGATAGATGTTGATGGCTGCGCGCAAACGATCATAAGGAGCCGTCATCAAGAGTGTATTCGCAAACTGGTCGGCGTCGGTTTTGAATTGGGCCATCTCAGCGCTGCGATATCCTTCCGAGACTATGACCACATTCCAACGTAGTTTTGGATCTCCGGCATCGGCAATTTTGGTTATTCCGAGTACTTCTCCATTGGAGGCCATGGTGTTCTCCTTTCAGGCTGTTGAGGTTGACTGCCACCCCACGCGGACTGCGGCGATCAACGGGGTGAGGGGCCTTATTGCTTCAACTTGAAGCGCGCAATTTCTCTCGCGGGTCCGGATGCCAGGGAACGCATTGCCGCCATCCCTCGCGGCGCGCCTGCTGCTTCGATGTCTGGGTTTCCGCTGCTTCTGGATAGCGTCACCTCGCGGCCTTTTTCGGTATGGGGAACGACAACCGTAAAAACTCCTTTGCGGTTGGGCGCCGGTGCGCGGGAAATGCTTTGGTCGGGGTCGTCTGAAAAGACCTCAGCATCGTTTCTGGTGGGGTTATGCAAAACACGCCTGAAGAGCGTCTTGTCTTGATCACTCTTAAGCTCCGCCCAAAAGCCCTTGTGCTGTGCGTAACCGCTCAAGGAATCCGAAGGCGGCACGGTCATCTCGACCGGTTCCTGAGAAACCAGTTTCACCTGATCGCCTTGATACGAGAAAGTTAGACGCATTGCCGTTGGGGACTCAGCCGGCGGCGCTATCGATCTCTTAGTCGACTTGCGTGAGGTTGTTTTCTTTGCGGCTTTACGCGAGGTTGATCTTGCAGCCGGCTTGCGCGCTTTTGGCTTGGCGACGCGCTTAGCTGATTTTGCTTTTTTCACGGGCCCGCGTGGTTTCGTTCTTGCAGTCGTTATCTTACGACTCTTCAGCTTAGTTTCAGACTTGCGCGATCGTGCCTTTGCGGCGCTTTTTTTTGGTTTCGCCATAGCTCGACTCCTTCCGAATTTCGTTGGTGGACGTGAGAGTTGACATGAGTTGTTACGTGCGTTGTGAGACGCGCCCGCTCTAAGACTGACCGAGAGAGTTCTGTTAATTAAGGACGCAACAACCGCCTTGCGAGGTTCCGGCGAGTTGTGGGCCAGGCAATCTTGAGCGAGGCGGTTTTATCTCAGTTTGAATCACAAGTCAATGGGGTTGCCGGGGCGGAACCACTACCTCCTAATCACACCACGCGCTTCCCCGGTCATCACTTCCTTGCCGTGCTGATTACGGCAAACCCACTTCGAGACCATGCGCGTGAATTGCTCTTCGGGCACCAGCTCCACCAACGTTACGTCACAAGTAATCGTGTCGCCGGCAAAGACTGGACGCTGAAACTGGAAGGTAAGCTCACGCGCAATGAAGTTCAGATCGCCGCCAATCTTCGTTGGCAGGGTCGCCGTCAGCAGGCCATGGGCCATCAAGCGCCCTTGCTCATCCCGCTGTAAGTGGTGCGTGCCGGCATCTCCGGAGAGTCGCGCAAAATCTCGAATGTCATCCTCGGTGAATGTTCTGGTCCAGGAAAGTGTGTCGCCTATATTCATCTTTTGATTTGAGAAACGCGCGGTCAGATCCGTACTCATCGCGTTGTTATTTTTCGAATCGCCTCCGGGTCGCTGAATTTTTGGAAGCCGGACTTGGTCAGCTTTGCCAATTCTTTGAAGAGCTTGTCGTCCACTGCTTTGAAGTTAAAGCATGACTTGCCCTGCATTCGCCTCTTCAACTCTGGAGAAAGGTCCTTGAGCAATTCCGGAGAGGCGTAAACCGGCATCAGATAAAAACTCACGTATGCCTTGCCGGCACGTACGGCGGCGAAGCACAACCGCCGCTTGTTCTTCATCAGATGAGGCGTGTCGAGGTAGTAATAACTGTCCGTGTCGTGAACGACAACCATTTTTTTCTCATACGGCCTGAGTATGGCCCTGAGCTTTTCGAAAATCGTTTCGAAGTCGTCTTTGGCAACCATCGATAACCACCTACTATTCCTGTCTTCTGTCTTCTGTTTTCTGTTTTCTGTTTTCTGTTTTCTGCCTTCTGCCTTCTGCGTTACCATCCCATTCGCTCGCGCAGCGCTGTGATGTGCGCCACATGGTGTCGGCCATGCCAGGCATACAGCGCCACATTCTTCTTGAGACTAACAACACCCTGTTCGGGATGCTGAAAAGTGCGATCGAAATCCTCTTCCTTAAGCGAGCGCAGAAACCACACCCAGCGGTCGTGCAAGGCTTCAAGCAGATCGAGCGACGGCTCAATCGGCGCAGCGAGCGCATCCTGCAATTGCGCCCAACGATCTTCGAAGTACGGTTTTATCGCCGGCTCGTCTTCAGTGATCGCGAGTTTGAAGCGAATGTAGCTGTGCATGTGACTCTCTGGAACGTGATGGACCACCTGCCGCACGGTCCACCCGCCCGGTCGATAAGGCGTATCCAGTTGTTCGCCGGTGAGTCCATGAACGGCCGCGCGCAAGCTTGCGGGCGTGTCCGCTATCTGATCGATCAGCGCAGCTCTTTCTTCATTCGATTGCGTTCCTGAAAAACAAAACGCTCCGACGGGAAAGCGCAGGTCATCCATGGTCGCCTCCGGGTTGTGTCGCCTTAGGGTTGTATCGCATCGCGTGTCGGGCTTATGCTCGCCCGTATTTTATGCCCGAAACTTGCGAAGCGACAATCAGCGACATCAATTAATCAATGACTGAAACCGCGGACGTAGTAATCATTGGCAGTGGGATCGTAGGCTCGAGCGTTGCCTATCATCTGGCCGAGCAGGGCTGCACCAACGTGCTGGTGATCGAACGCGAAGCGCATCAAGGCAAAGGTTCAACCGGCAAGAGCATGGGCGGCGTGCGCGCGCAGTTTGCAACGGATGTGAATATTCAGATGTCGCGCTACTCGATCGATTTCTTCTCGCGCTTCGACGAGGTCGTGGGCCATCCGGCGGATTATCGCGCGCATGGTTATCTGTTTTGCGCAACTAACGAACGGCAGTTGGATTATTTGAAAACAAATCGCGCACGCCAGCTTGCGTTGGGAGTGAAGAACGTCGAGCTGGTTTCGCGGGAAGACATACTGAAGTTCGTGCCGCAACTGCGCGCCGACGACATCATTGGCGGCACGTTTTGTCCGACGGACGGCTTTGTCGACCCGCACAGCGTCATGATGGGCTTCATCTTGAAAGCGCGCGAGCGTGGGGTGCGCTTGTGGCTGGACACGCAAGTCACTGGAATCGAAACTTTGGAGTGCGGCGGCTCGACGCCGCTTTCTCATCGTAAAATACAGGGCGTTGTCACATCAAGAGGAACTGTCTCAACGCCCATTGTGGTCAACGCCGCCGGCCCATGGGCCGCACAAGTCGCACGGCTTGCCGGGGCCGAACTGCCCGTCGAACCATTGCGCCGCTCATTAGTCCCCACCGAGCCGTTCAGTCAATTGCCGCAACGGTTCCCCATGGTTATCGACATGTCCACCGGCTTTCATTTTCGCCGCGAAGGCAAAGGAATACTGCTGGCATGGAACGACCCGGAAGAAACAGTCGGATTCAAGACCGAGTTTGATCCAAGGTTTGTGGAAAAGATTCTCACGCGCGCGGCCGACCGCGTACCTTGCCTTGTCGATGCAGAAGTAAACCCGCGGCGCGCCTGGGCCGGCCTGTACGAGATGACTCCGGACCATCATGCGATCATCGGTCCCGCAGCTAACGTTGCTGGTTTGTATTTTGTTAACGGCTTCAGTGGTCACGGCGTGATGCACTCACCGGCGTCAGGCCGCATCGCCGCCGACCTGATACTGCGAGGCAATTCCGATCTCATCGACACGCGGACACTCGGCGTTGAGCGCTTTGCAGAAGGACGAT
>JBDTTW010000265.1:0-5867 GCA_039930405.1 bacterium | reverse complement strand
ATCGTCAGCTTCGACGCGCTGAACCGCGGCTACGTCTCTTTCTTTGATAATGCGCGGCCAGTCGTTTTCTATGCGCAGCAGTTCAGTTTGGATTGCAGCCGTATCAACCCTCTCTGGTGAAGGACTGGTCACGACGACCGGTTGATTGGTATTGGCTGCAGGCTGGCACCCGCTCAGCAACACCGACAACCCCAGGGAGCAAGCCCCCAAAAAGACAGTTCGTTTCATTGATAAACTCCTTGGCGTGGTCCCACGCCGACGAAAGCAAATTGTTGGGAAAAGCATATTGCTTCTATGCCAAATCGGGCGCGGAGTCAATAGGTTGACTAACACTTTTTAGTGCTTTCTCAGCAGGACAGCAGGCCTCAACCAGCGCTGGGCGGAAGGACTGCGAAACGGGCCAGCCAACCATTGACATCCAGAATTCTTGGCGATATTGTGCGCAACGTTGAACTAACTGGCGGCCGGCGCCAGCCCCCGACTCTACCAAAGCGCATCCTGTGCATCCTTCGGGCGCTGTCTGACCGCACTTCCAACCGGGCGGCCTTGTCCGCTTGGGGATCCCGGTAATTTCTTCGAGAGGAGAAATCCTGATGATTAAGCTAATGATTGTCCCTCCGGCGTGGGTCCGCGTTTTCTTTCTGATAGTACTGGGCGTGGCTCTGGCTTCGGTAATGACTGTGCCAAGCGCGCACTCGCAGCTCAAAGCCGAGGACGATAGTTCAGTGCTTCACGACTATCGTGGTGTTCAACTAGGCATGCCCGCGGACGAAGTTCGCAAAAAGCTAGGCGACCCGAAAGATAAGAGCGACGAGCAGGACTTTTATCTTTTCGGCGAAACAGAAACCGCGCAGATTGTTTATGACAAGATGCGCAAGGTGGTCACAATCTCCGCCGACTTCTTGACTGCAAGCGCCAGCGTTCCGACTTGTAAACAGGTCCTGGGCGCAGAAGTTGAAGCCAAGGCTGACGGCTCAGTTTACAAGATGGTGCGCTTTCCTAAAGCAGGCTATTGGCTCTCTTACAATCGCACCGCCGGTAACTCGCCGCTGACCACGGTGACGCTGCAAAAGATTCAGTAAGGCATGGCCTGGCGCGTCATCGCCTCAGACCATCTCGGTCGCCACCGTTCCCCGGTAGACGCACGCACAGCACAAACGTATGCTACGGATGAAATGTCCGCGATTGCATTCGTTCATCCAGCAGACAAACTTCAAGAGCCGAAGACGGAATCCACGGCGGGGCAAGGCCGCGGGGATGCTAACCCGCGCGAGCTTGCACGCTTGATAAAGGAGCGCGCGACCGGCGCAGGCTTTGAAAAAGTCAGCATCGTGCCGGCCCGGGCTCTCGATCGCGAATACGATCATTTAGGCGATTGGTTGCGCCGTGGCTATCAAGGCGAGATGAAATGGATGGAGCGCGATCCGCAAATGCGTGTTGATCCGCGCAAACTTTTCCCCGCCGCCCGCTCGGTAGTCGTAGTTGCGAAAAACTATTACACCCCAGCGCAACACACAAATGAGACGCGAACCGGAAAAGTGTCGCGTTACGCCTGGGGCGATGACTATCACGAAGTGGTCGGCGCCGGATTGCGTTCATTGCTTTCCTGGATAAAAGAAGAAGTGCCCGGCGTCGAAGGCAAAGTGTGCGTCGATATTCAGCCGGTGATGGACAAAGCCTGGGCGGTACGCGCCGGCCTTGGCTGGCTTGGCAAACACACCAACGTCATCACTCCCGAATACGGCTCGTGGGTTTTCATTGGCGAGCTGCTACTGAATCTCGAACTCGAATACGACACGCAACAGATTGAAGATCACTGTGGCACCTGCACGCTTTGCCTTGATGCCTGCCCCACCGGCGCGATTACCGAACCATATGTGGTTGACTCAAACAAATGCATTTCGTATGCGACCATCGAATTGCGTGCGGACGAACTTCCGGCAGCGTTAACCGGGAATCTGGACGGCTGGCTTTATGGTTGTGATATTTGCCAGGACGTTTGTCCCTGGAACCGTTTTGAGCAGGTGACTGACGAAGCTCGCTTTCAACCGCGCGCAGGGAATGTTAATACCGCGCTAGCGGAAGTGCTGGAGTTGACACCGCAAACTTACGCCAAGCGCTTTCGTGGTAGTTCGATGAAGCGGGCCAAGCTTTCCGGCCTGCAACGCAACGCGCGCGTGCTGCAAGACCGGTAAGCATGAGCAGAATAAAAACGGAGCGGAACAGCGCTCTGCGAGCAAGCGCGTTGTTTTCACTGCAACTCCAACGGGTCCCCAGTCTCGTGTTCCCTAATTTGATAACGAAGAAACTCATAAACTGCCTGGCGTGCTTCGGGATTGTTGGTCGAAATCCGAATCAAAGCGCCCCGTTCGGTCTCACTGAAGTTATATTTGATCTCCGCCTTTAGATTCTTCATTACCGCTGTTCCCGGCGGGTTCTCGGAGTGCACCAGCATGGGCGCCGAGAAGTTTCCTTCACTAAACATTTTCGCGATATGGCCCAGGTGTTTGCGGATTTGGTCGCGGCTCTCTTTATCATTGCCTTCATTGGCTTCGACCTTTATCACGCCACCATCTTTTGCCAAGAGAAAATGATGAGTGGTCTTCAGGTGATCAAAGCCCATCACTTTGTCGCCACGCTCGTGCATTTCCATATCATGCTGCGTCTTTTGCGGCTCCGTTTTCTGTGCGTGGTTTGTTTGCACAAGGAACCCAGCTATCAAGACTGCAGACAGAAACGCGGCGGCCTGGTAGATTTTTTTCATAGTTATCTCTTTCTTTTCAAGTTACGTTTGGTTAAAGGCGAGCCTGCAGGCTTATGAACGCTGCCAGGTGAAGCCAACGATTCAAGCAATCGCGCGGCAGCACCCGTTTTCGTCCCGTTCAAGCGAGCGTCCCAATCCTGCAAGATGTTTTTCAATTCGTCTCGTAAGGACCTTAGCTCGCTCAATTGCCTTTCGATGCCGGAAAGTTTTTCTGTAGCAAGTTCGCGTACCTGCCGGCATGGAGCACCGCCGTTATCGCGAATTTTCAGCACCCGGCTGAGCTCATCGAGCGTAAACCCCATGGCCAACGCTTGGCGCACCATCCGCACCCGATCCAGCGCGGCGCGCGGATAATGCCGATAGCCATTCGGCCCGCGGTGTGGCTTACCCAGAACTCCTTTGCGTTCGTAATGGCGCAACGTGTCAGCACTAACACCGGCGGCTTTTGCGAGTTCCCCAATCTGCCAGACCTGTTCGCCATTGGCATTGTTTTGCACGTTTGGATTATAGAGCCTGGAATCGGTTCCAGGGTCAAGCTTCTATTTTCCGCGCATTGCCAGGGCTGATGGAATAGACAGCAGGAACTGCACGGTCGCCAAGGCAGATGCGTAGTTCACGCCGTAGGATTGTCGCCCAATCACAGTGCGCAGCAACGCTGCTCGTGACTCCGTTACCAATTCAGTTTATGATCGATCCCAATCTGATCTATCGTACTAAGCGAATCACAAGCTACCTTCTTTCCGGAGACGATCTAATGAGACTGATCCTTCTTGTTGTTCTCTATGCCGCGATGGCATTCGCAAATACAATCAGCGCCCAACAGCCAAAAACGCCTGCCGACCTGCGCAAGCTGGCGGACGATTACTACAACTGGCGTAATCGACAGTTTCCGGTTTTCTCGAGTGACGCTGGTCTGCACACCTGGGACAGCAAACTCACCGACTACTCCTTGTCGGCAGTGCTGGCGCGAAAGCTCTACGTTCAGGAAGTGCTGGCAAAAGTGCGCGCGATGCCCACCGCGAATTGGAGCAAAGACGACCGCATCGACTGGCTGCTGTTTCGTTCTCAACTTGATGGTTCGGATTTTTTTAGCCGGGTAATCAATTTTGAAGAGACCGATCCGCAGACGTACGTCAACGAATGCAGCAACGCCATCTTCTCGCTGTTGAAAAAAGAATACGACACGCCGCGCAATCGAGCGCTGGCGGCGACGGCGCGCATGAAGCAGATGCCGTTCGTCATCGAACAAGGTAAGAGCAACCTGACGAAACCGGTGCAGCTCTACGCACAACTCGCTATCGATTCCGCGCGTTCCATCGACACTCTGTTTACCGACAGCTTGATGACGCTAACGAAAGATATGTCGCCGGCGGAGAGAAACGATCTCATCAAGGCGCGCGATACCGCCCTGGTTTCAATTCATGGGTTTGCGGATTGGCTGGAAAAGCGGTTGCCGGGAATGGTCGCCTGGAAGCCGATGGGCGAAGAAAACTATAACTACCTTTTGAAAAATATTTACTACCTGCCGCTCGATGCGAAGCAGGTTGAGATGCTGGGCCAGGCCGAGCTGGCGCGGTATCGCGCGCTGGAATCGATGTTGCCCGATCCGTCGCTGGCTGATCCGAATCCGGCGCGCAGTGCGAACGTGCCGAAAGATCAGGCGGCTTTCTTGAAAGCTTACGAAAGCCGCGAAGCCGAGATGATCGACTTCCTAAAAACCAATCGCCTGGTCACCTTGCCTCCTTACCTCGGACGATTTGAAATTCGCCAACTGCCCGAGGCATTCAAGCCAACCAGTCCCGGCGGCTTTATGAATCCGCCGGGCGTTTACGACAAAGACGACAACGGCTTCTATTTCATTCCCACTTACAATCCACAGTCGAAAAACTTTTACATTCGCGCGGCCATTGAAGACCCGCGTCCGATTCTGGGCCACGAAGGCATTCCCGGCCACTTTCTGCAACTCTCGATTGCGAATCATTTGAAGAATGAGATCCGGCGGCAGCACGGCGACGGAGTTTTCGTCGAAGGCTGGGCGCTCTACGGCGAAGAGATGCTGATGCGCACCGGTTTGTATCCGGTCAACTCGGCGTCGCAGGGACAGGTGTTGCGGCTGGCTCGCTATCGGGCGGCGCGCATCGGGGTCGACGTAAACCTGCAAACGGGCAAGTGGACTTTCGATCAGGCGGTCAACTATTTCATGGAAGCGGGCGGACTGGATCGTGAAGCAGCGACGGGTGAAGCGGCCGGCGCTGCGGCCAGCCCGACGCAAAAGATTTACTACATGGTCGGCAAGTGGCAGATCAATCGGCTGCTCGGCAAGTATCGTGATAAGCAAGGCGCTAACTTTCGCCTCGGCCAGTTTCACGACGACTTGATCAAGAATGGCAGCCTGCCACTTTCAATTGTTGAATGGATCCTGCTGGATGATTCATCGTCGCTGGACCAGGCGTTGAAATAAAGCTTAGTGGCATAGACTTCGGTCCGTGCTTCCTGTAACGGCACGCAGACTAAAGTCTGGACCACTTAGTATTGAGCAAAATGCAATTTGAATATTTAGTCTGCCAAACTCAATTCAGTCGCGTCACTTTCGCCAACGGTCAATGGCAGGGCAGCGTTGCCCTGAGCTCGGGTGATTGGAAGGCGGCACTCGATTCATGTCCGCAGGTTTGGGACTATCTAAATGAAGCGGGTCGAGTGGGCTGGCAATTGATCACGGCAGTAAACGCGACCATCACAAACGATGGTCAAAACTCGCAAGTTTCCAATCAGCTCTTTTTGAAACGCGAACGCATGTCCTAGTGGCACAGACTTCAAGAACCTCTTATCGAGTGCCGTGACGCGTAGCGTCCGTACGAGTTTAGCCCGGCGTTTCAACGCCGGGATCAGGTCCTTCTTTTGTTCTCGTCGTGTAGCGACGATTGAGTACGCGCTGATTTCAAGCATCGCTAAGCGACGCGAATGATCTTCTTGATCGTTCCCGGCTTTGAAAGGCCGGGCTAAGTTCGTACGCACGCTACGCGTCGAAGACTTAATCAGAGTTTCTTTAGTCTGCGACCTCTTTTGCTAATCGCACACAGACTAAAGTCTGTGCCACTTATGG
>JBDTTW010000264.1:0-13009 GCA_039930405.1 bacterium | reverse complement strand
TGTCGACAAACTCAATAGCAACACCTACGATCCGCGCAATCCGGGGTCCGGCGGTGCTTTAACGCAAAGCGAGCGAGATTCATTGGTCAACCAGCTCTCGGCCGATCCTTCATCGGGGAGCGTCCGAGCCCTGGTGTTGAGATCGGTTGCTGAAAACTCGTTGTTGGGTGCCCGGCAATCAAACAAGGCCTTTGTCTTGATGCAATACTTCGGCTACATGCGCCGGAATCCGAATGATGCTCCGGACTCTGACTTTGGTGGCTACAATTTTTGGCTGGGTAAACTTAACGAATTCAATGGCAACTTTGTTGACGCGGAAATGGTCAAGGCGTTCATAGTTTCGGGCGAGTATCAGCAACGCTTTGGGCCATGATCGCTGTTCTCCAATCAAGCAAAAGCCCTGCCGATTCAGCAAACGGCAGGGCTTTATTTTTCCTGGAAAGCAGGGTTATGGATTCTCGTCCTGATCAATTCTGATTTTCATGCGCTGCAATACTTGTACGTCTTCGTCGGTAAGATCAAGTGTGGTATCGCCACCTGCGCCCTGTTCTTCTCCAGCGTGGGCGCGCAAGCCAATTTCAAGTCGCAAAGTTAGTTCCATCTCATATCCTGCATCTCGCAGCCGTTCGATCGCTTCGGCAACTTTCGACGAGTTCTCGACCGATTCGTTAATGGCCGTTCCAATCTCGCGAACAATCTCTTTTGCGTCGTCGTCTATTTCCAAAATTTCAAACTCAAACGGAACTATTCAATACGGTTGAAGGGGTGGCAGCACATGCTACGCGACGATACTGGGAGGGTCAACCAGCAATTTTCCGAGGCTATCCTGCTGCCGCTCCAATTCTCTTTTTCAATTTCAGACCCTGCCGACGCTTTAGAAATAGCTCGCTGAAAAGCGCAAGTGGAGAGCGGGAGCCTGGACATGCATGGCCTTTAAGGTTGAACTCTGCACTCCTCTCAACTACTCTTAGGTTGTATAAACCCCCGCCCCAGTCTAAGCAATCCTTTCAAAGAGAGGAGTTTTCTCGCGTTTCCGGTTGCTGAATACTAGGTCGAGAAGTTGGAAGTGGCAGCTAGTCTTTTCGAAACTCAAAACTCTATCAAGTTATGCCTGACACAATTGGAATATTAACTGGCGGTGGCGATGCTCCGGGACTGAACGCCGTGATTCGCGCGGTGGTGACTACAGCAATCGGGCAATACGGCATGAAAGTCATCGGCATCGAGGATGGCTTTGAAGGGCTGTTGGGCGAAACGCACACGCACGAATTAACCACGGCGGATGTCAGAGGGTTGCTGCCGCGCGGTGGCACAATTCTCGGAACCCGCAATCGCGGCCGGTTCGTCGATCGCGACGCGAGCGGGAGGGCGATAAGAGTTGACGCTCTTTATCACGAAGCTACGGAAAACTTGCGGCGCCTGGGTATCGATGCTCTGGTGGTCCTGGGCGGCGAAGGCACCCTGGCCATCGCGCAGGAGTTTGGCAGGTTTGGCATTCCCGTGGTCGGTGTCCCCAAGACGATCGACAATAACCTGGCGTGCACCGAACTCACTTTTGGTTTTATCACCGCGCTGGACATTGCCACTGACGCGCTCGATCGGCTGCACACGACGGCTGAGTCGCATGACCGCGTGATGATCCTGGAAGTTATGGGTCGCAACACTGGTTGGATTGCTTTACACTCCGGCATCGCCGGTGGCGCGGACGTGATTCTTATTCCAGAGATTCCTTTCACCATGCAATCAGTCGCCGACCGGATTCGCGCGCGCGATGAAGGGGGCTCTAACTTTAGCATTATCGTTGCCGCTGAGGGCGCGATTGAGAGTGGGCATGACCTGATTTATCAGGACACTGGCGACCCCCATCACGCGCCGCGCCTGGGCGGCATCGGTGCGTACTGTCAACGGAATTTGGAGGCGCTTACCGGAAAGGAAACGCGAACCGTTGTGCTCGGCCATCTGCAACGCGGCGGCAGGCCTAATGCTTTCGATCGCATGTTGGCAACCAATTATGGAGCCTGTGCAGTGCGCGCCGTCGTTGAAGGCAAGGAGGGAGTCATGGTGGCGCTGCAGGCTGGAGACGTGATTACGGTTCCCATCTATCAGGCGATTGCCAACGTAAAGACGGTGCCGCCGAATGGTCAACTGGTGCGCACCGCGCGCGACACAGGTATTTCATTTGGCGCTCCTGATGAAGCGCAACATCACCGGCCGAATAACAAGAGTGGTGAAACTGTTTCTGCTTGCGGCTAAGCAGCAACGAAGTTGAGTAAATGGATTGTCAGAAGAGATTAAGAAAAGACTACAGGGCGAACTCGACGAACTCGAATCCGAGCTGCGCGTTCATCTGCCCAAAGAGATCAAGCGCGCGCTGGAGTTTGGAGACCTGCGCGAAAACTCGGAGTATCGCGCCGCACTCGATCGACAAAACGTGGTGAAAGCCCGCATCGTCGAATTGCGCCAGCGCATTAGTGAGATCGCTTCGATCGACCTCTCAAAGATCTCGCGCGACAAGGCCGGTTATGGCTCGACGCTTGTTTTGTTCGACTCTGAGAAGGATGAAGAAGTCACCTACCGGTTGGTAACGCCCGAAGAGAGCGATCCGCAGAACGGTCTGATCTCCACCACCTCGCCCGTCGGCAAGAGCTTGATGGGCAAAGAAGAAGGCGACGAAGTTGTCGTGCGCACTCCCGCCGGCGCGCGAAATTTTGAAGTGCGACGCCTGACTACGATTCACACTGAGATGGAGAACAAAGGACTGGTCTCGCCTTCTTAAGGCTTGTTCCCACCCAAGTTCAACTTCCAAAAACTTGACGCTGGTTTCACCTATTCTTGCAATCCGCCTTTTGTTTATGAAAAGCTTTAATGTTCGTAAGGTATTAGGCATAATCTTCCTCCGGAGAAACTGACCAGAAATGTTTGTGAACGGGATTGGCCGCGGCGCGCAAAGAATCATTGACGCAATGGTGCGCTGGCTTGCCTATGGCCACATCAACCCAAACTTTCTGACAGTAATTGGCGTCGCCATAAATGTGGGTTGCGGGCTGCTCTTCGGGCTTGGCTATTTTTTCTCGGCGGGCATAGTTCTTATTGTTGCCAATCTTTTTGACATGCTCGACGGTCAGGTGGCGCGGCTTTCGGGCCGTGTTACCCGGTTCGGCGGCTTCCTGGATTCCTCGCTCGATCGGCTTTCCGACATGGTCATATTTGTCGGACTAATGGTTTTTTACGCCCGCGACACTCAGTTCCACTCAACTCTTAACGTTTTTCTTGCGGGCGCAGGACTAATGGGGGCGGTTATGGTAAGCTACGCGAGCGCCCGGGCGGAGAGTTTGATCCCCAAGTGTGATGTTGGTTTCCTGCGCCGTCCCGAGCGAGTGGTTCTTTTTATCATCGGCGCCTTGAGCACTCATGCTGGTTCGACCAATTTCTTCGCTAATCGAATGCCGGCTGTCCTGTGGGTACTTGCGGTCGGTTCCTATTGGACCTTCGCACACCGCATGTATCACACCTGGTATGAGTTGAACAAAGTATCGAATGATTCTGCAATTGACGAATCGCAAGCGTCTATTTCCGCATCAAACACCGGGCCTGAACGACGAGGCGATCAACCGCTGGTACATAAGGCCGGTTAACCGTCAACCCGAAAAACGACTGATTGACTCCTGTTATTAGTATTGAGGTACAAAACACCCGTGATAATCTGCCCCTGCTGCGGTTTCAAATCTGACGCTGAACTGAGAGCCGGCTGCACTGCGTGCGGCGCGTGCCCGGTCGGCGAAGCGCTCCCCAAACCAGAACATGAGCTGCCTTCTTATGGTCGTTCACTACTGCTTACCGTCTCTGGAGCTTTGCTGGGGTTGATATTTCTGACACAAACATTCGCCGCACTGGCCCAGACGTCAGGACGCGGTGCTAAGTCCAACCTGGCGCTTCTTTCGATGATTCCCTCTGATTGGCGGCCTTGGCTGGCTGCGGCGGAAACGGCGGCGTGGCGCCTGAAGTGGGTAGCAATTCCCGTAACGCTGCTTGTTTTCTGGTTTGGCCGGAAACTCTACCGCTCGGTTATGGATTCTCCGGATCGTTTTTGCATGCTGCGCTATGCGCGTCGTGGTTACATCGCGTCCATGGCCTTTCCTGTGGTGGTTCTGTTGTTCATCGGCATAACCGTTCCGGACCGTTTGAGTCAGCGCCAGCTCGGCATCGAGGCAGGCTTGAATGCTCAGGCTTACCGAATTGATCGAGCGCTCGATGAGTACCGCGTTAGCTTTGGCACATTGCCGGACAACATCAGCGACCTCAGTAAACTTCCCGACCGGGACCATTCACTTGCGATTGCCTTGGGCAGCCTTGATGTTTCCGGCTATCGGCCAAGCGCAGAGTTGGCGGCGGTTCCTAAAAACCCGCAGAAGCTTAACGGCGCTGCCATTCGCAACGCATCCATCAGCGGCGCAGACGATGCCATCACTGAACGGCTTTCGTTTACAAATTATGAACTGCCACTGCCAGGCGCGGATAAAGTATTGGGAACTGAAGACGATTTGATCCTGCGCGACGGAATCGTCGATAAAGCGTCAGGCGCACCGCGGCGACTGGGCAGCACGACGGTTACTAACAAGGCCGTGAAACACTAAACTCTTTCGGGAAAACAAACTGTAGGGCGGACCAAAGTGTCCGCCCTTTTTGCTTTGCGAGCCGATCACTGATCCGATTTCACCAGTTCGAGCCCGGGCTATGACTTGCGCCGACGAAAACGAGTTTCAGCTTACGGCATTCCTCCCGATTCGATTCGCGCTGCAATCAGTGGTAAAAATGTTTCTTCTGACTTTCTGACTTCTGACTTCTAGCCTCTGACGAATGTTTAGAAAGATTCTAATTGCCAATCGCGGAGAGATTGCAGTGCGCATCATTCGCGCCTGTCGTGATCTCGACATTTCACCGGTAGCCGTTTATTCAGAAGCCGACGCCGCCGCGGTCCACGTTTCGTTGTGCGACGAAGCGGTCTGTATTGGACCAGCGCCTTCAGTTCAAAGTTACCTCGACATCGCGACAATTATCGACGCGGCGAAAAAAACGAACGCGGACGCAATCCATCCCGGCTACGGTTTTCTCGCCGAAAACGCTGACTTTGCAACCGCAGTTAACGAAGCAGGTCTGACGTTCATTGGCCCGGGCGTAGAAGCGATGCGCGTGATGGGTTCAAAAACAAGTGCGCGCAGCGCGGCCGTGGCAGCCGGAGTGCCGATTGTTCCCGGGACAGTCGCGCCTTTGAATTCCTTTGCTGAAGCAGAAGTAACTGCAAAACAGTTTAGTTATCCGGTGATGCTAAAAGCTTCCGCGGGCGGCGGCGGCAAAGGCATGCGACTGGTCACGTCTCCAGGTGAACTACGCTCGGCTTTCGACAATGCCAAGGCGGAAGCAGAGTCAGCATTTGGCGATTCTGCCGTCTACCTTGAAAAAGCAATTGAGCGCCCCCGCCACATTGAAATTCAGATCGTCGCCGACTCTCAAGGTAACGTGGTCCATCTGGGCGAACGTGAATGTTCAATTCAACGACGCCATCAAAAAGTTATTGAAGAGTGTCCTTCGCCGATTAACGATGCTGCGCTGCGCGAACAAATGGGCGCGGCCGCCGTTAAGCTCGCGCAGGCTGTGAATTACGTGGGCGCCGGCACCGTTGAATTCCTGGTTGCCGACGCTACCCGTGAATTTTATTTTCTCGAGATGAATACGCGCTTGCAGGTTGAGCACCCGGTAACGGAGTTGGTAACCGGCATAGACATCGTGCGCGAACAGATCACTGTTGCTGACGGGGCGCCGCTTTCTTTTACGCAGGAACAGGTCCAATGGCATGGCCACGCGATCGAATGCCGCGTCTACGCCGAAGACCCGGAAAACAATTTCTTTCCTTCACCCGGCGTGATTAGTCATCTGCGAGTGCCCAACGGTCCGGGAATTCGCGACGACAGCGGCGTCGAACTGAATTCTGAAGTTTCAATTCATTACGATCCAATGATTTCCAAACTGGCGGCCTGGGGACGCACTCGAACTGAAGCAATCGATCGCTTGCGACGCGCGCTCGGTGAGTACGAAGTGGGTGGCATTAAAACAACGCTTCCCTTCTTTCGCGAAATCGTTCGCGACCAGGAGTTCAGCGACGGCAGATTGGATACTGGCTTCATCACACGTTTCAACGAGCGTCGCGGACGCGTGCCGTCGCCTTTATCCGAGAAAGCGACACAGTCGCAACAGGACATGGCACTAATCGCCGCCGCTATTCATTACGCTCGTCAACAAAAAGAAGCAGCTGCACGCCCAGCTATCGCAGTTAGCCAAAGCCGTTGGAAGATGTCGGGCCGGACCGCAGCGCTCGGGATCAAAAGCAAGTTGGGTAAGCGCGGGAAGTCCGAAGAATAAATCATTCGAATGAAGTACAAAGCGCACATTGCGAACAGCGAACAGGAAATCTCGTTAGAGCTTGCCGACGTTTCGGCGACTGCCGACATCGAGGGGCGGCGCTACGAAATAGAGCTGCGCAGACTCCAGGACGGCGAGTATTTGCTAGTTAACGGCACGAATGTTTACAAGTGTCGCGTTGAGGTTGAGCACGGCTCGAATAACTCTTTTGCGGTGGTTCTCGGCGGAACCAGCTATGACATCACGCTGGCTGATCCCAAACGCCTGAGCAGCGCGCGTAGTTCAGCAGGACACCATCATGGTTCGGCTGAAATCGTTTCACCAATGCCCGGCAAGATAGTGCGCGTGCTGGTCAAAGCTGGCGCCAGCGTTGAAGCGGGCGCCGGAATCATCGTCGTCGAAGCAATGAAGATGCAAAACGAAATGAAAGCGCCAAAGGCAGGCGTCGTGGTTTCCATCCATGCCGAGGCCGGCGCCACGGTAAACGCCGGCGATGTGCTGGCCGTGATCGAATGAGAACTGCGGCTTTGAAGTGAATGAAGAGTTGGCAACTGGCTAAGAAACCGTTAGCGGTGCTCGCACTGGTATTGCTGGCAGGCTTCGTTTACTGCACTCGTCTCACTCGCAATCCCGCCGGGTTCTACATCGACGAGTCTTCCATTGCTTACAACGCGTATACCGTTTCCCAAACGGCGCGTGACGAGCATGGAAATTTACTGCCTCTTTTTTTCCCGGCCTTTGGCGATCACAAGAATCCTACCTACATCTACTTCCTGGCACTGCTTTTTAGAATATTTGGTCCCGGGATTCTGATCGCTCGCCTCTTCAGCGCGCTTTTGGGAATTGCAGCCGCTGCCGCTCTGGGCGCAGTTGCGGTGCGCATCAGCGAACGCCGAGTCGTCGGCGTTTTGATAGCGATGCAGGCGCTCCTGACTCCCTGGCTTTTTGAGAACAGCCGCGTGGTTTTTGAAGTTGCGCTTTATCCGTTGGCACTCGCGCTTTTTCTGCTGGCGCTGGCACGCGCCGCACCGAAGCCGAGTTGGTCCTGGTTTGACTCGACACTGATCGCACTGACACTCGCGCTCCTGACCTACAGCTACACGATCGGACGCTTGCTTGCGCCGTTGCTGGCCATTGGTCTCACAATATTTATGGACCGCGTTCGTTGGCGCGGGGTCTTGCAAACATGGGCGATTTACCTGCTCGCGTTAATGCCGCTAATCATTTTCCAGCGCCGCCATCCGGGAGTGCTCACCGGCAGGTTTGCCGCGCTGACTTACATTACTCCGAACACGTCCGCGCTCGATGCGGCGAGCCAGTTCGCGATGCACTACCTGCGCAACTTCAGCCTATGGAGAATGCTCGTGACGGGCGAGATAAACCTGCGTGACCATGTGCCCGGCATGGGTAGCATCCTGCTACCTACTTTGATCCTGGCAATTGCTGGTTTGTGGTTGATTGCGCGCGACCGTGGCAACGCCTGGTGGCGTTTCATGATTTACGGGTTGTTAGTCGCGGCCGTTCCGGCGTCCCTCACTGTCACCGAGTTTCCTGCGTTGCGGCTGATTGCGATTCCTGTCTTTTTGCTCATGCTCACAATCCCGGCGTTGCTACCGCTAACGGAACCGGGCGCGCGCTCGGGAGCTAAGAACAGCTCGATGACGTGGCAACGTGCGACGCTCGTTGCTTTGATCGGCGGTATCGTGGCCCAGGGATTGATATTCCAATGGCAATTCAATCGTGGCGCACGCCAGCGCGGTTATTTATTTGATTCTCACTATCCGCAAGTGCTCGCTGCGGCCCTGGCTGAAGAGAAACATCCGATCTATCTTCGCGATCGTCATGGTGACTCTGGATACATTCAGGCTTATTGGTACGGCACACTGCGCGGTCTAAATGTTGGCGAAAGTTTTAGGCCCAGCGACGAGAGTGTTCCGCCAAATTCCGTGGTCATCAGTACGGAGGGAGACTGCGTCGATTGCCGGCTCGTCCTGCGGAGCATCAACTACATCGTTTATGTGACCACTACGCACGCAAGCGGGATTGCGCTGCCTCTGCCAGAGACTGCCTTTCGCGCGCGCATCCTGCTCGCTGGAGCAATTCCTACCCTGCGCGCTGGGCAACAGGAAAAAATACCGCTCATGCTGGAGAATCTCAGTCCAGCAACCTGGCCGGCGTTTGGCGCGAGTGATGGCCGCTATGCCGTCGTCGTGCGCAACGTCTGGCGTTATGCGGAAACCGGGAAGCTGGCGAGTGATGGCGCTGGCGCCGCCAAACTACCCTATGATCTGGTACCGGGAAACAAGGTGGAGGTCCAACTGACGATTAAGGCGCCGCGAACACCGGGAAACTATTTGCTGGAGATAGATCTGGTGCAGAATCAGGCGTCATGGTTCGTGAAGCCGAGTGATCCTGACACCTACATTGAGGAGCAACAGCTCGCGCAAAGCGACGGCACCTGGTTTCAGCAACACGGCTCTGTGCCGCTGCAGTTGAAGTTGCGAGTAGAATGATCGGCGTATGCTCATGACCAATAACGATTCAGCTTTGCTTCGTCACCCTTCGTCTTTGCGCATCCTCCTCTGGGACATTGATGGCACGCTGATGCGCTCGACGCGCGCCGGCTCATTCAAGGACTACACCGTTCCCATGCTGGAAGAAGTTTTCGGCACCGCCGGACGCTTACCGGAAATGAGAGTCTCCGGCATGACTGATTTGCAGATCGTTGGCGAAGCTCTGAAACACGAAGGCTTCACGCACGAACAGATCCGCGGGCGAGTGCACGATCTGCGCGAAAGTTACATGAAGGCAATGCGAAAGTTCACCGGCAACGGCGAAGACGTTTTCCAACTTCTGCCAGGCGTGCGCGAGGCACTGCAAGCGGTACACGATCATCCGCGTTATCAGTCAGCGTTGGTCACCGGCAATATCGAACCAGCCGCGTGGTTGAAGATGGAGATTCTTGGGTTGTCAGATTTTTTTACACTACCCGGCGCCTTTGGCGATGAATCGCACGACCGCCGCGATCTTCCCGCGCTCGCCGCCGAACGCATTCGCAAACATCTGCAGATGGAGCTCGCGCCTGAACAATTCATCGTCATAGGCGACACGCCAAATGACATCGAATGCGCAAAACACTTTGGCGCGCGCTCGCTGGCGGTGGATACGGGACGCTCCTACAAAACGGAAGACTTAATGGCCTGCGATCCCGATGCGTTGCTGCGTAACCTTTCCGACGTGGACCTCTTCCTCAGAACACTTGAGAGACTCTAGAACTTCACTTTCCCTCGCTTCGCGGCCTGCTGTACGCTGAAGGCGTTCGCTAACTTAGCCCAGGGTTGCGCGTTGCGCGCTACCCTGGGACTAGCGGATCCCTTTTTTATCTTTGAACCCTGAAAGGGTTTAGACTCAGCTTGTGAGTTCAACCAGCAACCGTTCAACGTGGATCTTGGTAGTATCGAGCAACGGCATTTCATTGTGCTCAGCATCACGCAACAGCAGGGGGATCTCGGTCCCACCGAGGATCAAAGCCTCGATGCCGTGCCGAGCCTTCACCTCGTCTGCAATTGCAAGAAATCGCGTGCGCGTTTCCGGCAGAAACTTATCGTTAAGTAACTCATTCATGTACTTGTCATGAATGTAATTCTGTTCCTCGTCATTTGGAGTGACGACTGCAATGCCGGCGCGTGAGAATACTTCCGGATAAAACTTGGCTTGCATCGTATAGCGCGTGCCGAACAACCCAACTTTCTTCAAGCCGAGCGTCTGGACCTTTTCGCGAGCCGCCTCGACAATGCTGATCAAGGGAATGCGCGAGCGTTGTTGGATTTCATCAAACACAATGTGCGGCGTGTTTGAAGCGAACGCCGCAAAGTCCGCACCCGCCGACGCGAGTTTCTCAACTGCTATGACCATCTCATCAGCGAACTTCCCCAGTTCACCAGCATTCATCAATGCCAGGTACATTTTGAGGTTGACGCTGTTGATGATGATCCGAGGATAGTTGCCGTCTCGCTGCGCGCGATACGCTTCAATAATCAGCCGGTAATACTCAATCGTCGATTCCGGACCAGTTCCGCCGATGAGGCCTAACGTCTTCATGATTGATTAGATGCGGTGGAACCCTTTGAGAATGTCGCGCGTGGCGAGCCGTAGAATCACCGGGCGGCCGTGCGGGCAGGTCGTTGGCGATGAGGTTTTCAATAAGCGATCGATTAGCCAGCGCATTTTTTCCGGTGTGAGCGGCATGTTCACTTTGATTGCCGCGTGGCAGGCAAGCGAGGCGGCAATGTCGTCGCGCAGAGTCTCGCGCGCGCTTCCCTTCTTTTCCGCATCGACAGTGTCCAGAATCTCCGCCAACATGTTGCGCGCTTCGCCAGCTGGCAAGTCAGCAGGCGCGGCTTTTATCGCCACCGTCCGGCCGGATAAACGCATCAGTTCAAACCCGTAACTTTCGAGTTCGGCTGCGACCGTATCGAACACAGCGGCCTGCGCCGGCGTCAGATCAAAAGTTTCCGCAATCAAAAGCTGCTGTGCTTCCGGCGTGCGCGCGGATTCCAGCGCGCGATACTTATCGAACAAGATCCGTTCATGGGCCACGTGCTGATCGATTAGCAACAGGCCTTCGTCGTCGGTGGCGATGATGAAACTCTCATCAAGCTGGCCGAGCGGGCGAATGTTAGCTGATAAAGATTCGACGGAAACCTGGCGAGCAAACTTGTCAGCCGAGTTCAATGGCGGCATCCCATTTGGACTGCGCTGGCTTGACGGCGCTTTTGCCGGCTGCGGTAGCGTGGCTTGAGAAAGCGGCGTCAAGCGGCCGCGGTCCAAAGAGTCGTCGCCCACCACATCGACTCCAATTGGCGCATCCGGGCTGACAGCTTGCGTTGCCATTTCAGCGCGCATGATCGCGTCGAGGTCGCGTGCCGTGTCAGCTTTCGAATTGGCGAACTGGCTGAATTCATCCGTCACCAGGTCTTCATCCTGAAAAGAAGAGTCGACAAAATCGATCCGTGGCTGCGACGCAGGTCCGTCAACGCGTGTCTCGGCGAAGCTGGAAAAGCCAGCTGGATTGACTACAACTGGGTTTGGTGAAGTCTGACTGGCCGCTGCCGACATGCTGTCAACGTCTCGGTCCGAATCGTTTTGACTGACTGCCGTCGATTCTGGTTGCAAGGGTTCAGCGCGCACAAACCCAGCGCTTGCCAATGCGGATCGCACTGCTTCGCGGACGGCATCAGCAACCGCGGCCGCGCGCCGGAATCGCACTTCAGTCTTCGCTGGATGAACATTGACGTCCACCTCTTCGAGCGGTATTTCAATAAACAAAAGCGCGGCCGGATAGACGCCGTGTGGGAGTACCGACCGGTAACCTTCCGAAAGCGCGCGCGCAATCAACCGGTCTCTTACGAACCTGCCGTTCACAAACAAGTACTGCGCATCGCGCGAGGTGCGACGATCGCGCGGCGCCGAAACAAATCCAACTACGCGCGCGACCTGTGGATTGCCACCATTAACCTCAAGCAAGTTGTCGAGAAACTCGGCGCCAAAAATCTGATACGCACGCTCGCGCAAATCGCTGGCCGGCGCGGCCCGCAACACCTCGCGACCGTTGTTGGTAAGTGTTAAGGCTATTTCGGGATGAGCCAGCGCGTAGTGGGTTACCAGATTGGTGAGATGAAAACTTTCGGTCGCTTCCGAGCGCAAAAACTTCCGTCGCGCGGGCACGTTGAAAAAAAGATCGCGCACGGTGATTGTTGTGCCGCGCGGGTGCGCTGCGTCCTTCACGTCACGCATCTTGCCGCCTTCGATTACGACACGCGTTGCGGCGGACGCTGCTTCGGTTTTGGTAGTCAGCTCGACGCGGGCTACAGAAGCTATGGATGCCAGGGCCTCACCGCGGAACCCGAGCGTCGCGATGGCGGCTAGATCTTCGGAGTTACTAATCTTGGAAGTGGCGTGTCTTTCAAAAGCAAGGACCGCATCATCGCGCACCATGCCTTCGCCATTGTCGGAAACTTTCAGCAGGCGGCGACCGCCGCTTTCGACATCAAGCGTGATGCTGCTTGCACCCGCATCGATTGCGTTCTCGACCAGCTCCTTGGCTACGGACGCTGGGCGCTCAACAACTTCGCCGGCAGCGATTTGATTTGAAAGGTGGTCGGGAAGGACTCTTATCTTTGACATGATGCTAGATGCTGGATGCTGGATGCTAGATATGAGTGCCCGCCTTGAACGATTGATCCACTGAACGCATAAGGCCATTCAATATGCGTCCTACTTCATCCATCTGTCGTTGTAATTCTTGATGCACGCTGGAGGGCAAAAACCCGAGTCTCATTGCGGCCTCAAGGTGGCTGTCGAGTTCCCATAGCGAACCTCTCGCATTTGCAAGAAAATACAAAAACTCTTTGCTTAGTCTTCTGCCCTGCCCTTCGGCGATGTTCGCCGGAATAGATGTGACGGCTCGACGAATCTGACTGGTGAGCCCATAAGTCTCAGCTTTCGGAAAAGCTTCGGTGGCTCGATACACAGTGACCACCAAGTCCATCGCCTTCTGCCAAACGATTAAGTCTCGGTGACTCTTGATAAC
>JBDTTW010000263.1:0-17965 GCA_039930405.1 bacterium | reverse complement strand
TCGAGCAGCACTTCGGCCGGCGCAGCCCAGGTACGGATGCGCACGAAATTCGCCAGCGCTGAAGCAGACGCTGTGTTTGTGGCCGGGAGAATTGGTTGATGTTGGAGGGTGACTGGCTCAGAATCGTCGCCGCGCGCGACCCTGGTAATCTCTCCGGAGTATCCCGCGATGCAGTCTTGTAGTTCAGTGCAACTTGCAGCACTGGCGTAAAGAATGCGGAAGTTGACGCGCTCTGAATGCTGCGGGTCGACAGTTGGCGACGTAGCAATCACTTCTCCCATTTGCACGAGTGCTTCTCGTAGCCGGAAAAACTTTTCATCAAAGCTCGTAATTTCAAAACTCGCAACTACTACAAAAAGTGGCGGGCCTTCCCGAGCAATGCTGACGAGTCGCTGCTTCTCGTCTTCGCTTAACGATTGCCAAATTTCGGAAGGAATGCTTTCCAGAAGCGCATCCGTGTCGGCACTCAATTCATTGCGGCGCGCAGCACTCTGAAGTTGATCGAACAGAGCGCGTCGCGACGGCTCAACAATGCCGCTCGCCGCCAGGCCCAAACTCTCGGCCAGAGCATCGACGGCGTTTTCAGATATCTGCAATATGCGTTCGTCAACCGCGATCCGCCCGAGTCGTACGGCGTCAAGCAGCGTTTCCAACTCATGGGCGATGTGGCTGACGGCTTCCAGGCCGATCGCTGCAGATAAACCCTTAATACTGTGAACGTGGCGGAAAAGTTGATCTATTGTTTGGCGGCGGCTGTTTTGGTTGGCAGAATTTTTGCGAAGCTGATCGAGGTCGGCAAAAACCTTTTCAATCAACTCCTCAATCTCTATTAAGAACTCGCTGCGGTTTTGGTCCACAAAAGAGATAGTAAAGGGTGAATCGTAAATGGTAAATGGAAGATGCGGACAAGAAACAAAGATTCGTTAGGCAGAAGCTGAATGCTCGTCCGGTGGTTCTTCGGATTCTGTCTCTGGTTCCGACTCGGATTCCATCTCTGTCGTGTCGATATGTTCCTGAGGTTGTTGCTCATCGAGATCGCGCTTTATGGCGTCGAGGATGCCGTTGATGAACTGTGTGGCTTCGAAGGTGGAAAAGCGGCGGGCAATTTCGAGTGCTTCATTGATTGCGACAGTGCGTGGCGTAGGCTCGTAGAGAAATTCAAAGACCGCGAGACGCAAAATATTGCGATCAACGATCGCCATGCGCGGAATGCGCCAGTGTTCCGCTCGCGATCGGATGCGCTCGTCGAGCGTGTCCAGATGCGCCAGCGTGCCAGCCGCAAGACGAGTCGCAAAATCACGCGTTGCGTCTTCCGTGTCGGCTTCGCCCAACTCCGCCCAGTAAGTGCGCAGCACTTCAGCGGGGTTAGCTTCGGCAATGTCAGCCGCAAAGAGCATTTGCAAGGCGCATTCACGCGCCTTACGTCGCGAGCCCATAAAACACCAGTAAATAGTGATGAGTAATGATTGAGGAGTTAAAAAGCGCTCAGCTCTTCACTCTTCACTTCTTACTCGTCACGGTCTTGTACAGATTAGCTAATTCCACCGCCGTCGTGGCGGCTTCAAAACCCTTGTTACCCTGCTTGACGCCCGCGCGACCGATCGCCTGGTCCTTGTTGTCGGCGGTGATCACTCCAAAAACTACCGGAACGCCGGTTTGCAAAGCAGCCTGGCCGATACCGCGCGCCACCTCGCCGGAGATGTATTCAAAGTGCGGCGTCTGGCCGCGAATAATTGTACCGGCACAAACAACCGCCGCAAACTTTCCTGATGCAGCCAGGGTCTGGGCCAGCAGGGGAATCTCAAAAGCGCCGGGAACTTTGTAAATCTCGACGTCCTGTTCCGCAACTCCCAAGTGCTGAAATGCATCCAGAGCACCGTCCACCAAACGCGAACTTATGAAGTCGTTCCAGCGACTGGCAACAATCGCAAAGCGAAATCCCTGACCGTTGAGCTGTCCCTCGTTAACTACCGGATGCAAGATTGAACTGCTCCAATTTCAAGCGAATGAAAAGTCATTTTGAGTATAGGTTATGACTTTGGGAGGGGCAAGCTAGTCTCTAACGCAGGTATCGTGAGTTAGGTTTGAAAGCGAAAGAAGATTTCTCACCGATCATTTGACAAGTGTCATCTGTCATTGTGTGCGGACGGGCAAGTAACCGGGAGTCTACGGAAAGGAAAATGGGAAATGATCGATGTCAAATGATGAATGAGAAATCTTCCTTGCGAACGTCTCAGGATGAACGACCTCCAAAGACTCGGATCTTACCTTCCCTTGAACACCGGTTTGCGTTTCTCAAGAAAGGCAAGTGTCCCTTCGCGCATGTCTGCGGTCGCAAACAAACTCGCGAATAGTTTCGCTTCCAGCGCCAGGCCTTCTGCCAACGGCAACTCGGTTCCGCCCACGACCGCCGCCAGACAGGCACTAATGGCGAGCGGCGCGAGTAGCGCAATCTCGCGGGCCAATTCTTCGGCGGCTGATAAAAGTTCGGAAGCGGTCACCACACGATTAATCAAACCCAATCGCAACGCGTCTTCGGCGTTGATTGTTCCGGATGTCAGGATTAGTTCCAAAGCGCGCGCTCGTCCAAGTTCGCGGGTGAGTCGTTGCGTGCCGCCGTAACCGGGAATGATTCCGAGTTTGGTTTCAGGCAAACTGAAGCGCGCGTTTGGTGTGGCCAGGCGCAGATGGCAAGCCAGCGCCAACTCGCAACCGCCGCCAGCGGCAATGCCGTTGATTGCAGCTATCACCGGCACCGGGCTTTGCTCGATCTGATTGCACAGCTGCTGACCGCGATCGGCGACGGTTTGCGCCTCATCCGCCGGCACGTGAATCAACTCGCTCAAATCCGTGCCGGCTGAAAATGCCCGGTCGCCCGCGCCGGTAAGGATCACAGCGCGCAGTTCCGCGTCGTTCTCAAAACTCTTAAACGCTGCACTCAGCGCAGCTATTGTTTCCCGCGCTAGCGCGTTGAGTTTTTCCGGCCGGTTCAGAGTAACGATCGCGACTGAATCACGGCGCTCGAGAATGATGGAATCCGAACTCATTTGATTTTCAAGAGGTGCGCATTCAAACACAAAGCAGCGGGGGCATGCCCACCTTCCTGACCCCGAGATGACCACTGTTGAGTCTCTGACGTCTGCCTTCAAAGGCTTTTCAAGGTAAATCAACGGGACCGCCCCGCAGTCTCTCAGGTCAGGAAGGCGGGCATGCCCCGGCTCTTTTGTTTCTAATCAAACCAATTTCATTGGGGTCGGATTCTTTGGATCGGCGTAGTCATAAAAACCGCGCCCAGACTTACGTCCATACAAACCCGCCATCACCATACGTTTCAATAGCGGCGGCGGCGCAAAGCGCTTCTCGCGAAATTCATTGAACATGATCTCGGCGATGTAGTAGGTCGTATCCAAACCGACAAAATCACCTAGCGTGAACGGCCCCATTGGATAACCCAAGCCGAGTTTCATTGAAGTGTCGATGTCAACGATCGAGCCGACGCCTTCTTCCAGCGCGCGAATAGCGTCGAGCATGTAGGGAACCAAAAGACGGTTGACGATGAAGCCGGTCCGGTCGCCGGCGCGCACGGGCACCTTGCCGAGCTTTTTGCCAAACTCGATCGCCTGCTCGTAAACCTGTTCGTCCGTTAGAATCGTGCGCACCACTTCAACCAATTTCATCAGCGGCACGGGATTGAAGAAATGCAGCCCAACAAAACGTTGCTGGCGTTCGGGCGAAGTCGCCGTCATCATTTCCGTAATCGAGATTGACGACGTATTCGAAGCGAAAATTGTTTCCGGTTTACAAATGGCATCGAGCTGTGCGTAGGTCGTTCTCTTCTGTTCGATATTTTCGATGATCGCTTCGATGATGATGTCACAGTCGGCAAGATCGTCGAACGTGGTAGTGCCCGACAAACGATCTCGAGTTGCCTTTTGTTGCGCGGCTGTGATGGTGCCTTTCTCGGCAAACTTGGCCAGCGACCTTTCGATCCCGCCAAACCCTTTGTTAATTAGATCGTCAGAAACTTCGCGGACGATTGTTTCAAATCCAGCGCTGGCTGCGGTCTGCGCGATTCCGGAACCCATTAAGCCGCAACCCAACACTCCCACTTTCCTGATTTCCATTGCTTCGCAATCTCCTTTTCGTAACGCAAACGGTTAGTTAGTGGAACAGACTTCAGTCTGTGATTTCTTAGCAGCCACAGACTAAAGTCTGTGCCACTTGCTACTCTGGCGACGGCGACGGCGACTCCACCACCTCAATGATTCCATAACTCCGTCCGGTAGTCTTGAGCCATTCATTGTACTGCTTACTCCACTCGCTGAAATCATGGGCCAGCGAGTTTTGCTCTTCCTGTTTTACTTTCGCGGTCGCGACGTTTGCTTCCGCGGCTTTCGCTCTTGTAAGTAGCGCTTTCAGGCCGTCCTTTATTTCACCTGCTTTGGGGTCGAGCGAAGGCGCCGCCTCCAATTGCTTAACGGCTGGATCGATAGGATCGACTTTGTGATCCTTTAACGCGAGGTAGAAAGCGTCCTGACCATCATTCATTGCCTTCGCGAACGAGACGTACTTGGTCGATCGCTCATCAACTGCGGGAGCCGCTCCCTGGACCAGCGACGCGGGCAATGGATTGCGGAAGTGCTGCACGGTTTTTAGAAAACTAACGGCGACGAGCGCGATAGCTGCGACCTGCAAGACTCGCCATGCAGTCGCAACCGCCGATTTCTCGCCGGGCCGGCGATAGTCTACGGCCAGGGCCAGAATTGCTCCCGAAGCCAAACCACCGAGATGCGCAGCGTTGTCGATGAACCCCCGCCCCAGATAGCCGATGAACAGATTGATCATGATGATAGGCAGCATGCCGGTGCCGAAAGCGCGCTTGAACCCTTCGGGCAACTCACGACGAAACTTGATGCCAAAAACAAACAGCACGCCCACCAAACCAAACAAAGCGCCGGATGCGCCAGCAGATAACACATCGGAACTCTTGAATAAGAAACGTCCTGGACCAACGGCCAGCGCCGGACGCACAGTCAGGTAACTAGCGACCACGCCTGCAATTCCAGTCAGGACCCAAAACACGATGAACTTCGCCGAACCATAGAGTTTTTCCACGTATGGACCAACCACCCACAAGCTATACATGTTAATCAGGACGTGGGGCAGGTTGACGTGCACAAACATCGGCGTCACAAAGCGCCACCATTGATGTTGTTCGTTGATTAGGCTGTTGAGTTTCGCGCCATAAGCCAGCAGCACCGGCTCGGGAAACTCCCACAACGCCTGCGATGTCAGTCCGCTTGATTGCCACATCAAAAGGAAAACAAAAAGATTGGCAACCAGCAGGATAATGGTGAACTTGTAAGGCCGATCAAGAACTGCCCTGGCGAATCGCAGCGTCTCGTTGTCAGCGGCCGAACTGGTATTGCGTGTTGGCACGTCAGTTACAGAAGCGCCGCAAACGGCGCACTGTTGCTGTCCGGCGCCAATGATCGAACCGCAACCGCGACACATGGTTGGCCGTCCGGCATTCCCGTTGTTTGTTTTTTTGAGCAAAAGAGTCTTTACGCTAACGAGCGTGATGCTTTTCGAGAGAAGCATCACGCTCAAGATCTTTAAGAAGGGTGCTTGTCAGTATGAAGGGTTTTTCAGGCCGCGCAGTAACGCGCTGAACTTGATTTATTTACCCCATCTTCTCCAGCAGGTTATTCAAGTCGTCGGCATGTTCTTCTTCCATCGCCAGAATTCCTTCCAACATGCGACGTGTGGTCGGATCGTCGGTGTTGACGTAGTTGATCATCTCGCGATAACTGTCGATGGCGATGCGCTCGGCGACTAAGTCTTCCTTGATCATGTCGATCAGCGTGTCGCCTTCAACATATTCAGCGTGACTTCTCGTTGTTAATCCATCTGGGTTGAAGTTTGGTTCGCCGCCGAGTTGCGTAATCCGCTGCGCGATTAGATCCGCATGGCCTTGCTCTTCATTCGCGTGTTGCAGAAATTCGGCAGCCACACTCTCAGCATTGATTCCCGAAGCCATGAAATAGTGACGCTTGTAGCGCAGCACACAGACAATTTCTGTCGCCAGTGCTTCGTTCAATATTTTGACGACAGTGTCGCGGTCGGCGCTGTAACCCTCGGTAACTGCGCCCTGTTCGATATGCTTGCGGGCGCGTTCGCGCAGCGTCTTGATGTCGGTAAGAAAGGGTTTGTTGGGCACGGCTTGTGCTCCTGATGAATCAGCCACGGCTTTGACTCCTTTTAAATTCGAATGCGGGGGAAGGGTGATGGTACTCGCACGGCGCAAGGGGAGCAAGCGGAGCTAGAACTGGCAATAATAGGTTGTAAACCTTGCCTTTGGACTGCGGCCGCTTGACGCCGCTTTAACGATAGCTAAGGGAATGACTGTTTTCTATATCGAAGTCGCCAGGCCCACGCGAAAGCGGCGTCAAGCCGCCGCAGTCCAAATAAACGCGGACTCATTCCGCGGTTAGCTTCCCCTGGAGTTTGATTTCAGTTACGGCGGTAGTGTTATTTGCGACTTCAACCGGCACCCTCCACACCAGCGTCTTGATGCGGCAGACTCCGGTGTTGTCTTCGCGACAATAGAAGAGCGTGAGTTGCACGCGCAGCGCCGCCGTGCCTGGCTCATGGGTACGAAAGAGAATTCGCAAAGGAAGCGTCAGTGACTTCGCGGTAACGCTTACAACCTTTTCCCGGCCAAGGGCACCCAGCTGTGAATCGGACTTCAGACCCAGTTGCTTATCTCCGCTTTCAACTGAAACTCGATAACGTTGCGGCGCCGCCGGATTGAGATGATACCCGGGCGGTAACTCGACCGAGATCGAGAGCGCGCTATCGCTGCCGGCGGGCAAAGTTTGCGTCGCCAATTTAGTCTCTTCAGCGTTTGGTACCGCTTCACTCTCGCTCGATCCGTTCAGCGCAATCGAGGCCGGTGGTTGCAGGCCCTTCAGGTTCAACGTCGTAGTCTGTTTTGTCTTCAAGTCAACAACGCGAACCGCCTGATTGTTTGTGTCCGCGATGTAAAGTTTGTCATTGGCTACGCTCAACCCACCCGGTTCATAAAACGACGCAGTTGCTCCATCCATTTGGCCGGGCTTACCGGTCCCAAGAAACGTTTTGACTGTGCGCGATTGCGGATCAAGTTCCTTGATTTTGTGATTGTAAGTATCGGCGACGAGCACTTTGCCGCCGTAAGCAAACACACCCAGCGGATGCTGCAATCGCACGTCGTCGCCGTTGCCATCTACATCTCCAAACTCGAACAAGTCGCCGCCAACCAGCGTTTCAACCGTGCCGGCAGCGGGGTCGATCGCACGAATGATGTTTGACTCGCTGTCGGCAATGTAAAGTCGCTTGCCGTCGGTCGTTATACCTGAAGGTTGCGCAAACCCGGCGGCGGCAAGTGATCCGTCCTGACGAGCTTCGCGCCCGGAGCCGGCAAAAGTTGAGACCTCATTCTTGTCGAGATCCAATTTCCAAATCTGATGCATGCCGGCCATGGTGATAAAAAGTTCACGACCGTGCAGTTGCAAATCCCAGGGCGAACTAAGACTGATGGTCCGCGCCGGGCCCTTCATGAAGTAGTCACGCGACTGTTGGCCTGTTCCCCCTGCGGTTTGGACCGCCTTCGTCTTGAGGTTTATCAATCTAATCAAATGATTCTCGGTGTCTGCGACGTAAAGGTTGTCGCCATCAAGCGCCAAACCCTGCGGCCGGTAGAACGTCGCTTTGTCGAAAGCGCCGTCGGCCGAGCCGCGCTCGCCGGTGCCGATGATTTCCTGCAAGGTACCGTCGAGTTTTGTGATGACGATGCGATTGTGGTTTGAGTCGGCAATGAACAGACGATCACTTCTAGCGTCGGCGAGAAGTTTTCCGGGAAAAGCCAGCGGCAAGTCGCCAACCTTGGTGCGTTCGAGCGTCAACTTTAGCGGCTCTTCATTTAATTCGCCGCGCTTGCGAAACTCAGCAACCGTCTTCGCAATTGTTTGATCCAGAATGGCGGCGTTGCCTTCGCCTTCAACCTTTCCAATCACATAGCCTGCCGGGTCGATTAGATATTGAGTGGGCCAGGCGCGCACGGCGTAGTTTTGCCAAACCTTGAATTCGGCATCGTTGTAAACCGGATGCTCGATCTCGTAACGCAAAATGATTCTGCGAATGTTCTCGGTGTCTTTTTCGTTTTCAAACTTTGCCGAGTGAACACCGATAACGACAAGCTGGTTCGTGTACTTGTGTTCCAGCTTTTTGAGATCCGGAATGATGTGAATGCAGTTGATGCAGCCATACGTCCAGAAGTCCAGCAGCACGACTTTGCCTTTGAGCGCGGCCAGCGAAAGCGGTTTGTCTGTATTCAGCCATCCGCGACCTCCGGTAATTTCTGGCGCGCGTACACGCGTCGTTTCCTGTGCTGGCATGTCCTGACCTTTCGTGACGTTTGCGTTCGCAAAAAACGACAATGACAAAGTTATCGCCGCCAGCGCCAAAATCAAACGCCGGCTGTAAAAGTTATTCTTCAAAATAATTAGCGGGATTTTCGCGGAGAGACGCGGATCAGAAATTAAAGCACTAAGATTAAGAAACATTTGTATTCGTTGCTTTCTCTTTTCAGATCCTGCCTATCCGCGTAAATCCGCGGCAAAAATCTATTCGTGAGTATGGGGCTGAGCCTCGTCAGTCGTCCCAGCCAGAGCCTGGTCCAGACGATCGATCGCGCGGCGCAAATGCGGAATGGTGATCGAGCCGCCAACCACCAGCGCGACGTTGAAGGTGTCCAAAAACTCCGGGCGCGTTACGCCTGCCGCGACGCATTGTTTGATGTGATAGGTGATGCAATCGTCGCAACGCAACACAATAGAAGCGACCAGGCCGAGCAGTTCTTTGGTCCGTTTGTCCAGGGCGCCGTCTTCGTAAGCCTGCGTGTCGAGTGCAAAAAACCGCTTGATGCCCAGGTGATTGCTGCCGAGCAACTTCTCATTCATGTCGGCTCGATAACGATCGAATTCATCCATGGAAAGGCCTTTCCGTTTACCTGCGCGTGCTCTGCTTTGGCGCACAGTTCGTTTTCAAAAAGAATTGGATAAAAGCTTTGAGAGCATTGTATCCTGCGGTTAAGTTACCTGCCACGAGCGGAAAGTTTTCTGTGCTGCGTTTCGGTCGAAATGGGCCATTTCAAATCCTAAACGCTATAATGCTGGAGCGATGGAGCAACAACCCCGAACGTTACAGTTATTTGGTTTTGGCGGAGCTAAGTTCGCCGTGTTTGCCGACGAAGTGATGGTCATCACTGAATGGCGCGAGCCGGCAGTGCTGCCGCATGCGCCGGCTTCAGTCCTGGGCGTGGTCAGTATCCACGGTCGAATGTTGACCGTGCTGGATCTGACTCACTTGCTGGGATTGCAACAACGCGCCGCAAGCCCTTCGCATATTTTGGCTCTGAATGGTGACGAGCAACTCGCACTGGCGATAGATGTGGCAGGTGAAACGATCTCAATTGGCGCCGAGGATGCCAATGGCGATTCCGCAGAAGTGCCGGGCGCCGGCAGCAAGCCGATTGCCGGGGTGATCAACCCCAATGGCGATGAAATCAGAATTCTCAACGTAAAAGAACTTTTCCCCACCGCTATCCAGGGGCGCGAACGCCGCCGCCGCCGCTTCTAAGTCCAAAACCTCAAATCGCGGGTGAACCGCTTGGCGTGAATTCGCACCGATAGATGCGCTTGAATGTGAAAATCCTGCCCGAGTGTTAGAATCGTCAATCGAAAAAATATTTAACGAGTTTTGCTGATTGACCCGCGCTGATTTGTTTATCTCGCCGTCATCACACTTTCCGTTCGTAATCAATATGCAAGATCAGGCGTTTCACATACTTGAATATCCAGTGCTGCTGGCGGTGCTGCGGCGCGGCGCGCAGACGCCGATGGGGCGCGCACGTGCGGAAACGTTGAGGCCGTTTGCCGATATAGCGGCGCTGCGCAAAGCTCTGGAAGCATTAGCGGAATGCATGCAACTCAGAAAACGCGGCGTGGCCTGGAGCTTCAGCGAGCTGGAAGATCCGGCTGAACGGATCGCCTTGCTGCGAATCGAAGGCATTGGGCTTGAGCCGTCGGCGATACTCGCCCTTTCCGTTTTGTGCGAGCAGGCGATGTCGGCGCGCGCTTCAATTCTCGCCGAACGCGATGCTTCGCCAGTGCTTTGGAGCCTGATCGAGAAAATCCCTACTGAGTTAAATCGCCTCAACGCGCACATTGCCAACAAGATCTTGCCGAGCGGCGAAATAGATGATCGCGCCAGCCCGGAGTTGAGTCGCATCCGTCATGAGATTACGGTCCTGCGTTCGCGCATTGCGCGCACGCTCGAAAGCGTGATGCGCAAGTCAGGCGAGGCAATCCAGGATGAACTCGTGACGTTGCGCAATGACCGTTTTGTCATTCCCGTCAAATCCGATCATCGCGCGCGGGTAGCCGGCGTCGCTCATGGTTATTCTTCTTCGGGGGCTACTGCCTTCGTCGAGCCGCTGGAAACCATCGATGCCAACAACGAATTGCAGGCGCTCCATGAGGCAGAGGCCCGCGAGATTGCAAAAATTCTGTTTGCGTTGACTGAAGAACTGCGGGCGCAACTGCCGGCGATTCAGGCAGCCGCGACGGCCATCACCGAACTTGATTTCATAAACGCCAAAGCAATTTTTCAGCAAAGGTTTGCCGCTGTGCTTCCGGAGATCGAAGTAGCAGAGACTTCAGTTGCTGATGCCGGGCGGGCACAGACTGAAGTCTATGCCACTTCAAAACTTGAGTTCGCCGACGCGCGCCATCCCTTGCTTGAAGAAAACCTGCGCGCCGCGGGTGGCGCCGTTGTCCCGGTTTCGTTTTCTCTCGACAACGAAAACAATACGATGGTCATCTCCGGCGCCAATGCGGGCGGCAAAACGGTCGTCTTAAAAACCGCGGGATTGCTTTCTCTGATGGCGCTGTCCGGTTTGCCCGTGCCCGCTCGCGAAGCGCGAGTACCGTTTTACCACTCGGTGCTGGCGGACATCGGCGACCATCAATCGCTGGCGGCAAACCTGTCAACCTTCACCTCGCACGTCGCCAACATTTCGCAGATGATTGAACTTTGCAAAGCACCCGCGCTCGTTCTGTTGGATGAAGTCGGAACGGGAACCGATCCCGAAGAAGGTTCGGCGCTCGGGGTAGCTGTGGTCGATCACTTTCGCAAAGCCTGCGGCGCGCACGTAATGGCCACGACCCATTACAGCGGCTTGAAAATGTATGCCGGCAATGAAGCGGGCGTACTAAACGCGAGTGTTGAGTTTGATGAAAAGACGCTGCAGCCAACTTACCGTTTGATCGTTGGTGTTGCCGGCTCGTCATCGGGACTCGAGATTGCGCGGCGTTTTGGCATTCCGAACAAGCTCATTGATTTGGCTTTGGAATCGGTGAATGACGCGACCAGGCAGGCAGTCGAGTATTTACGCCGCATCAAACGCGAAGCGGAAGAAGCCGAAAGTTTGCGCGCAGCGCTCGAAGAAGAACGGGTTGCAGTGGCGGAAAAGTTTGCGACGCTCGACAAAACGGCTGAACGCCATGAGCGCGAACGCCAGGAAGTTTTTCAAAAGGCTTTGGATACGACCGTTCGCGAATTTGAAAAGCGATCGCGCGAGCTGGTTGCCTCAATTCAGGATCGCTCGGAACGTCTAAAGGTTGAACGCGAAGCGCAACGTCGCGTCTCGGAACTGAAGCGTGAAGCCCAACGCGCGACCACCGCGGGCGGCAAAAGAGAAACCATGTCTGGAGCAGCCACCAGCACCAGCGGCCGCGGCGTTCGGGTAATGCGCGATGGCCTTGTCGTAAAAAAAGAGAAAGAATTGGAGGAACCTCGCGCTGTTAAGGAAGAGTATACAGCGGCCGCGCAGAGCGAAATTGCGGTAGGTGACAAAGTAAAGCTGCTTTCGTTTGGTTCGATAGGAATTGTAGACAGTATTAAAGAAGACGAAGCGGAAGTGCGCGTGAAGTCTCTTCGTTTCCGGGAAAAGCTGGAAAATCTTGAACGTGTTGAGCTGTCATCGCCGGCAAAAGCGAAAGCAGGAAAGTTTGCCAGCCTGCGCGAATCGGCCGGAACTGAAATACATCTAAAAGCGGTGCAGGAAAACGGCCGCTCAGAACTCAACGTCATTGGGCGAACAACAGACGAAGCAGTTGCCGCGGTCGATAAGTTTTTGGACGAGGCGTCGCTTGCAAGTTTGAGCCAGGTGCGGATAATTCACGGGCACGGCACCGGCGCGCTGCGTCGCGTCATCACGGAAATGCTGAAAGATCATCCGCACGTCGCGCGCTTCACCGCGGCACCGCAGGAGCAAGGTGGTTCCGGCGCTACGGTCGTCGAGCTAAGACAGTAATTCAATGCGCTACCCCCAAACATTCATCGACGACCTCAAGCGCCAGGCCGACATCGTTCGCGTGATCCAGGATTACGTCCGACTAAAAAAGAAGGGCGCAAACTGGATGGCTTGCTGTCCTTTCCATAAAGAAAAGACACCCTCGTTTTCTGTCAGTCCCACCAAAGAAATTTTCTACTGCTTCGGTTGTCACAAGGGCGGATCAGTTTTCAATTTTGTGATGGAGATGGAACGCGTCGCGTTTCCGGAAGCGATCAAGATCGTTGCCGAGAAAAGCGGCATGCCCTTGCCCAAATTGATCGATGACAGCCGCTTTGAAGCGAAGAAAGCCGAATCGGATCAGGTTATTGAACTAAACAAATGGGCGCTCGAGTGGTGGGAAAAGCAGCTTGAGACGAGCGCCGAAGCCCGGATCGCACGCGACTATCTTAAGCGTCGGGAAGTCACCGACGAAACGAGGCAAACATTTCGCCTCGCTTACGCGCCGGACAGTTGGGACGCGCTCTCGATCTACCTGCGACAGAAAGGCGCCACCCAGGAACAGATCGACAAGAGCGGTCTCGTAGTCAAAAAAGAAGAAGGTGGTTCGTACGATCGTTTTCGGGGCCGGTTGATTTTTCCGGTGCTGGATATTCAAGGCCGGCCCATCGCGTTTGGCGGACGCACGCTGAAAGACGAAGATGCGAAATACATTAACTCGCCCGAAACCGCGGCCTATGTAAAAGGTCGCAATCTGTTTGGGCTGAACCTGACGCGTGATGAAATCCGCCGCCAGGGTTTCGCGATTCTGGTTGAAGGTTTTTTGGACCTGGTGGTGCCTTACCAGTTCGGTATTCGGAACGTAGTCGCGAGTTTGGGGACGGCGTTGACGCCGGATCAGGTGAAACTGTTGGCACGGTTTGCCAGCAAAGTCGTCGTAAATTATGATGGCGACCCCGCCGGGGTGCAGGCGTCAAAAAAAGCGATCGAAATGCTGCTGGCGGAAGATTTGGAAGTTAAAGTGCTGTCGCTTCCTGATGACGCCGACCCGGACGAGTTCATCAGAAAGTTTGGCTTGGCAGAGTACCAGCGACAGCGCGGCGAGGCCCAATCACATATTCAATTTGTGATCGACCAGGCCGTTCGTAATCGAAACCTTCACCGGCCGGCTGAGAAAGCTGACGCAGTCGAGGAAGTGCTTCCTTACATTCGCGCTGTTCATAGCCGCATTCAGAAGCGCGAGTATTTTGACATTGCAATGGATTCGCTACGGATTTCTGACGTGGCGCTGCGACGCGAGTTATGGCATTCACTGAGGCTTGGACCAGACAGCAGGCGCACCCAGCAGAACATCGGGCGCCGGACTCAGGTCAAGCCGACGGTTGCGGAAGAACAACTGTTGGAATTGTTGCTTGCGGATGAAGTGCTACGTCACAAATTTCTGCCGCTCCTGGAGCCGGCAGACTACGACGACCTGCCGACTGCCGGCATCTTTCGAGCTTTGATCGAGAGTGAACGATCGGGAACCGAAGTTGATTTTGATTTTCTCAGCAAGAGCACTGAAGGAGATCCGATTGCTGACTTTTTGCCGGCGCTGTTGATGAGTACGCCGGAAGATGGGGAAGCGGAACAGACCGGAACACGCGAGTCGAGTGCGCAAAAATGCATTGACGCACTGCGACTGATGCAGGTAGATAGGCGCATAAGCGATTTGATGGCAGAAATGGCGGCGGCGGAGCGCAACGGCGCAACCGAGCTGCTCGACAAGCTTTCGACGGAGCGGCTTGAGTTGGCACGACGGCGCAGCACGTTGTTGCCACAGGCCCAGGCAGTCCAAACGGGACAATAGGTTTTCCTGGCCGCCTCTTCCCATTATTGATCGTTGGCAGAAAGACTTTCTCACAAACCACGCAGGTAGCAGTTTTCCCCGGGGTTAGACATTGAGTACTGAAGAAAAAGATCGTGATGATGTAATGGAGCGTCTGCTCGAGCTGGGCGGCGACAAAAAATATCTCACCTTCGACGATCTCAATCGTGAATTGCCTGACAATGTCGTTTCTCCCGACGACATTGAAGACGTCCTGCAAAAACTGGAAGGCTCAAATATTCCGGTCGGCGATTCAGACCAACGACTGCTTGAACAAGCGGCCGCAATTGCAACCGATGAAGAGGAGCCTGGCGATCAGGAAGTTGAACTCGACTTTTCCGCGGGCTCGCTCGAGAAAACAAACGATCCAGTTCGCCTGTATCTGCGGGAAATGGGCGTGGTCGCCCTGTTGACTCGTGAGGGCGAGGTGGTCATCGCCAAGAGAATTGAGCGCGGCCAGCTAAAAACTCAAAAAGCAATTACGCGTTCGCCTATCGCGGTCAAAGAACTATTAAAAATTGGCGAAGAGCTGCAGTCCGACGCGGCGAACATTCGCGAAATTGTAATTTTCTCGGAGCAGGCAGAACTGACCGGCGATGAAGACAAGGCCGAAGAATACAAAGCCTGGACCATCGAAGGCATCGAAAACATTTGCAGGGTTTTTAAGCAGGGGTTGAAAGACTGGGACAAGTTGCGGGAAGCAGAGAAGGCGACGCGCGGCAAGAAAAGCAAAAAGGTAACGCGTCTGCGGCGCAAGGTCGCGCGCATGCGCCTGGAAATTGCCCAGGAAATAGGACGCCTCAACGTCACCGAACGCGCCCGCCAGCGTTTGATCAATAGTATTCGCGCCGTCCAGAAAGAAGTGCGTGACGCTGAGCGTGAGATCGAAAGCTTTACCGAAAAGCTAAATCGCAAACGCCTCAAAGCTGACGATCAAAAAGAGTTTAAGCGTCGCATAAATGCGGCCAAGAAACATTTGCAGCAGATTGAAAACCTGCACCACGTCAGTCCCGTAGAGATCAAACGCGCGTTGCAAGGCATCGTGATCGGCGAGCAGCAAACCGGACAGGCAAAGCGCGAACTGGTAGAGGCGAACCTGCGTCTGGTCGTGTCCATTGCCAAGAAGTACACGAATCGAGGCCTGCAGTTTCTCGACCTCATCCAGGAAGGCAATATCGGGTTGATGAAGGCCGTCGATAAATTTGAATGGCGGCGTGGCTATAAGTTTTCAACTTACGCAACCTGGTGGATCCGACAGGCGATTACCCGCGCCATTGCCGATCAGGCGCGCACCATTCGCATTCCGGTGCACATGATCGAAACCATCAACAAACTGATCCGGACCTCGCGCGCGCTGGTTCAGGAACTGGGCCACGAACCGACGAGCGAAGAGATAGCATTCAAGATGGACATTCCGGTCGCGAAAGTCCGCAAAGTTTTGAAGATTGCGCAGGAGCCTATCTCGCTTGAAACACCAATCGGCGAAGAAGAGGACTCGCATCTCGGGGATTTTATCGAAGACAAATCAATCTTGAATCCGGCAGACGCGGTGGTTGCTTCCAACCTGCGCGAGATTACCGACGAGGTTCTGGCCACGCTCACGCCGCGTGAGGAAAAAGTTATTAAGATGCGTTTTGGTTTAGGCACTACCGGTTCGGAACACACGCTGGAAGAAGTGGGCCAGCACTTTGCCGTTACGCGCGAGCGCATTCGGCAGATTGAAGCCAAGGCGCTGCGTAAGCTGCGTCACCCCTCACGCTCACGCAAGCTCAAAGCGTTTCTGGAACATACCCAGCCATAATTTCGTGGGATACGGAAAGCGAAAGGCGACAAAGAGTACGAAGGGAAAAACCTCGGACAAGATTCACACGATTTACAGGAGTCGACTACGCATTTGGCGTTGTCTTGTAAATTCTGTAAATCCTGTCAAGAACTAACCGGTCATATGGCCACAAAAGAAGGCGCCGCGGATCGTCACCCCGGCGCCTTTTTGTTTGCAAGTTAAGTTTAGGTTATTTGATCGTTAGAAACGCCGTGCTCTTGGCCGTATGATCAAAATTGTACTGGTACGTATAGCCGGGAAACTCAATGGGTATCACATATTGAACGTTTACTTCGATGCGGTTATCGCGCTGCAGGGGATTTATCACGGCGTCTGCGGGCACGCCAAATTCGGGAGCGCTTTTTACCAACTGATCCTTGACCCAGGTTGCCGGATAGCCTTGCGAAGAAGCGACGTCCACATTGTGCTGCATCAAGTCTTTGAATAAATATGCCTGGTAAGCGACCGGAAGAAACATGTAGCCGATATACGCCAGGACGCCAATGATCGCCATGACGATAATAAATTTTAACCGCGCACTGCCCCGCTCATTTGTTCTTCCGTTATTGCTCATAGTAATTCCTCTTTTGGAGCGCGTTTCGAATGGATGTCTTCAAACTGGCACGATCAATTTCCTGGCCACTGACGATTCGGGGACGGCCGATTCGCTCAAGCAAAACCCATTGCACCTGGCCGCGAGCGCTTTTCTTATCGTGCGTGACCGCGCCGAGAATTGCATCAACATCAATATCTCGAGCTGCGGGCAGTGGGCCACAAAGGCGAATGCCCGCGCGCAGTAATTCTAACTCTGATTGTTCGAGCAGGCCCAGAGTTTTTGAAAGTTCGCCCGCCACTAACACTCCCCATCCGACCGCTTCGCCATGACGAAAACGTCGATAGCCAGTCAATTCCTCCAGAGCATGTCCAACTGTGTGTCCGAAATTCAGAATTCGTCGCGAACGTGGATCGTTGCGTTCGGGGTCTTCTCGCAGATCGGACCTGACAATTGCAGCCTTAAATGCAGCGTGCGCCGCGATTAGATTTTCGAGCTTCGAAGTGATGGCCATGCGCTTGCCCCTGGTGTCCGACAGATAAGCTGTCGTTTGCTGGAAAAGTTTCCGGCTGGAGATCGCACCCTGCTTTATGCATTCGCACCAGCCGGCAGTTAGCTCGCGAGGGGACAGCGTCAGAAGGGTTTCGACGTCGGCAATGACAATGCTCGGTTGGTGAAACATGCCCGCGCGATTTTTACCGGTGGCGAGATTAACTCCCACTTTGCCACCTATCGAAGCATCGACCTGGGCCACCAGCGTAGTGGGAATCTGCACGAAAGAGACGCCGCGCAAGTAAATCGCAGCAGCAAAACCTGCGAGATCGCCGGTCACTCCTCCACCTAAACTAACCACTGCATCCGTGCGTTCAATGCCCTGCGCACTGAAAAACTGTAATGCTGTTTCCGCTGTCTTGAGGGACTTGAAGCGCTCGCCATCACCCATCAACCAGTGTGAAACTTGAAACCCCGTAGCTTCCAGGCTGTGCACAACGAGCGGACCGTAGAGAGTGAAAACCTTCTTGTTCGAGATAAGCGCGAGACGTTGAGGCTGGCGTCCAAGTCGGCGTCGGATTTCTTTTCCGGCCGCAGCAAGAATTCCCCGGCCGATCATAATTTCGTGTTTAAGGGATTGCGCCGAGACGCTCACTTGCAATCGCTGCAATGCAAAACTCCTGTCGCCTCGGGTCGCTATGAACCAACCAGCGTACAATTTGGAGTGTTCATTCTAGCACGCAGCTTTTTGCCGGAGTTCGTTCGGAAGGGTCGGATCAAAAAGCGGATGGGCGCGACAAACGTGGGAGTACGTCGCGCCCATCCATATTCGTG
>JBDTTW010000262.1:0-4185 GCA_039930405.1 bacterium | reverse complement strand
AATTGAACTCGTTACTTGGCGCAACCGCAATCATGTAAAAGACCTGGCCGTTGCGCAACTGCGTCGTGACGACAGTTATGATTTCCGAGCGCCCGGTTGCTTCATTGACGTTGTTGAGTGTCATTGATAAGCCAGTCCGCCCGGCAATGGTGGTGCGCTGGTAGCCACTCTGCTGTCGCAGATTCCCACCCAGGCTGTTGAGAAACTCATTAGTCGCCTGTTGCAGGTTGCTGCTTTGTGGCTGGAACACGCCAAAATTTACACCGTGCGTGAAAACTACCTGATTCTGAAATTGACCATAAGCTCCTTCTGGAGAAAACCAGATACTGTTGTTGCCACCCAGCTCGCGCCAATTGTTTGGCACGCTTACGCGTAACGCACCGCCGAACTCAGAATAGCTCTGATATCGAGTCGAGGGATATCCTACGCGGCCAGTTGGCGCATTACTGGGATAGTTTCCGGTGTTGCCGCTATTCTCTCCATTTGGATAGCGTTGACCGCTGCGCGCAATTTCCTGCATCGAGGGCGCGCGGCCCATGCCACGCAAGCGCGCCTGGACTTGCTCAAACTCGCGCGAGTCGCGCACCGGATTCACGATGTGTAAATACTGCGCTTCCTGATTTATGCGGGCGTAGCGGTTCGCCGGACTCGGGTGATCGCTCATAAAGCCGCCACCACCGCCGCCGCTTTGACGTTCAATCGTCTGAAACATGTTCGCCAAATCGTGCGGGTCATAACCAGCACGGGCCATGATCTGCGCGCCGAGAATGTCTGCTTCAGTTTCATATTCGCGACTGAACTTTAAAAAATAAACACCGACGCCCTGGCCCGCGACCTGCGCCGCCGCACCTGCTGGTCCACCAATAATCTGGCCGCCGATGCCGAGAATGCCGGCTAACAAACCATACTTCGCCGCTTTGGAAGCCTGTGCGGTGCCGTGCCGCAAGGCGACGTGACTAAGCTCGTGGGCCATCACGCCGGCCATTTCACCTTCGTTGCGCGCTGCCTCGATCATGCCGCGATTGACGTACATTGGACCACCGGGCAAGGCAAACGCGTTGATGTCGCTGGCGTTTATGACCTTGAAATAGTATTGAAACTCGGGATGCTGAAATTCCGGTGGGATAGCTGCCACCAACCGCATGCCAACGCGCGAGACATAGTTATTAGTTTGCGCATCGTTCAGCAGGGGAAACTGTTGCTCAGCTTCCGCCGCTGCCTGCCGGCCGGCTTTGACGTCATCTGACGGTTTGTATTTGTTGCTGTGATAGCTGATTTTTGTTTGGGTGAATACTGAGACGGGCATTGCAAAAATCGCAAACGCCGCCACCATCGCCATCACCCGTTGCAGGCTGTAATAGTTTTTTCTAATCATTTGTTCTCTCCATATCGGCAAAGCCGAAACTCAAACTCAAATCGCGCCGAAGAAAAAAGCGGCCAACCCTGGGATTGTGCCGCTCTGAAATCGTCTGGCCCAACCCCCCTGGAATAAGTGCGCTCACCGTATTCACGCCATTTAGGGAAGAGAGCCTTTGGCCTGGCTTCTGTTTGATGAGTTACCGCAAATTTGCGTTGGCCCATTCTGTGTTGCCAAAGTGTTGCGAGGCGCGAGCCAAAGCTGAACCAAAACGCAACATCGTTAGCGTCTTTAAGAACGATTTCAGTTCGAAGATTCAACAAGCTGTGCTGGCAAAGCCTCCATGCAGGTTCACTGCAACGGGAGTGCCAGATGTCCAAACTGCCTAGGATTTCTTCAATTCGATATGATCGTTGAACCATTGGGCCGGTTCCGTCAGCGCGCTGATGTGATGCGGTTTGCCTTTAGCGACACGAATCATTGAAACAAGCAGAAATACGAAAGCAGCGATTTTGAATAACGTGCTCCCCACACTTGTACTGGTGATTGCGCCCACGACCGCAAAAGCAGTTTGCAACACCAAAATAGCCACATGCAGCGCCAAGCCTTGTGCGGCATGAAAGCGCGCCCTGGGTTCACTCCGGGGAACCAGAAATAGTTCCAAAAGGGATACGACAACGCCGATATAGAACGGCGTGTACGGCAGGACCATGGCCCACTTTTCTGATAAACCGATACCGGCCACAGTTCGCGAACCGGGTTTTTGCGTTAGCGACAGAGCGGGGGTCTGTGCTGCTTGATAGATCACGGGCGGCGAGTAAGTTGGCGGCACGAAGACTGACGGATACGAAGTTTCCAGCGTGGCCTTGTCATAACGTCGCGTCGGAGTTTCTGAATAAATGTTGGCACGCGCTTCTTCGTTAGCCGCCGAACCAACTTCGCGCGTAGCGCTGCCCACCGGCTGCGTCACTGGTCCATTGCCGCCTTCGCCCCGATCCGTTTCCGCGTTCTTCACAAAATCGGGATCGAGCGGGTTGGTATCGTATTTACCCCTTTTTGTCTCCATCGGCAGTCTCTACGATGTGTTAGCCAAGATGGTTCAATCTTACTCGCCCGCGACCGCATACTCAACTTCCTTCCAGCGGCCGTCAGCCTCGGAAATCTTAAAAGCGCGCATTACGGGTTGTGCGCCGGACAAACCAACAATGAAATAGATCGCCTGCGGGTAATAGGCCAGCCGCACATCGGTCTCGGACGGCTGCGGCTCGGTCGCACGCGGATGAGAGTGATAGATAGCAAGGAGTTGCTCGCCGCGTTCGCGCATCTGGCGCTGGGCCGCGAACAAATCTTCCGGCGCCGCTTCGTAGGCAACCTGCGCATTCGCGGCCACATTGCGCATCGGATAAAGGCCGGTTGCGCGCTGGCCGTCACCGCCGATCAAGCCGCAACATTCGTCGGGTGCGGCTTGTCTCGCAGATGCAAAAATCTGCTGGCGTTGATTGCTGTCGAGTGTGAGCATCGGCTATGCGGGTTAGAAAACTGGAGACACATCCGCAGCTTACGCAAACTTCACCGAGGCAGAACAACAAGAACAGCAGAGCGAAACGTAGACGGCTGTCCACCTTTTTATGAATCTGTGAAATCTGCGTAATCTGCGGATGACTTCTTAGCGCTTACTGCTTGTCCACGATCTGCAAATGCAACTCTTCCAATTGCTTCTGATCAACTTCGCCGGGCGCATCGATCATCAGATCCGTTGCTGAAGCGGTTTTGGGAAACGCCATTACGTCGCGAATATTTTCCGTACCCGCCAGTACCATCAGCAAACGATCAATTCCGGGCGCGATACCACCATGCGGCGGCGTACCGTACTCAAGCGCATCAAGAAAAAACCCAAAGCGTGACCGTGCTTCTTCGGTTGTCAGCCCGAGGGCTTTGAAGACGAGACGCTGCACGTCGCGCCGGTGAATACGAATGGAACCACTGGCCAGCTCGACGCCGTTGATAACCGGATCGTAGGCTTTGGTCCGCAGTTTACCCAATAAGTCGGTTTCGCCTCCTTCAACCGCGCGTTCCAGTAGGCCCAGGTCTTCATCGAGCGGCGAAGTGAAGGGATGATGCATCGCATAATAACGATTGTCGTCTTCGTGATACTCAAACATGGGAAACTCGGTAACCCACAACGGCGCGTAAGCATTTGCTGGAATTAACTGCTCGCGCCGCGCAACTTCGTTTCGCAAAGCGCCCAGGCCGGCCGCAACTGTTTTTGGTTTTCCGGCAACAATCAGGACCGCATCGCCTTTGTCAGCCGAGGCCGTCGCAGCCAACCGGTTCACAGCATCTTCACCCAAAACTTTCAACAGCGATGAAGTGGTTTCGGCGCCAAGTTTTATCCAAGCGAGCGCCGCGGCGCCATAGCGCTTGGCGAATTCCTGCAATTCGTCGAGCACCTTGCGCGAAAGTCCCGCGCCTCCCTTAATGACAATTCCCTGCACCGATCCGCCTGCAGCCAGAGCCGCCGCGTACGGAGCAAAAGTGGTTCCCTCGAGTGCTGGGGAAAGATTCTGCAACTCCATCCCGTCGATTCGCAGGTCAGGTTTGTCCGACCCCCAGCGACGCATTGCCTCGGCGTAAGTAAAGCGCGGGAACGGCAACGGCAGCTCAACTCCAATCAGTTTGAAGATGTGCGCGAACAATCCTTCGGTCACAGAATAAATCTGATCGAGCGTCGCAAAACTCATTTCCAGATCGAGTTGGGTAAATTCAGGCTGACGATCTGCGCGCAGGTCCTCGTCGCGAAAGCAGCGCGCAATCTGAAAGTACTTATC
>JBDTTW010000261.1:0-5925 GCA_039930405.1 bacterium | reverse complement strand
GTAATCGTGATCGTCAGCATCGTGCCACTGTTCATGCTGGTCGGCAAAAACTTCCTGCCGGTCGATGACCAGTCGCAGTTTGAACTCAACGTGCGCGCGCCCGAAGGCTACACGCTGGCGGCGACGTCGGCGCTGGCCGAACGGATTTCCGCCGACATGCGCAAGTTACCGGGCGTGACAGACACGCTGACCACGATCGGTGGCGGCCAACAGGAACAAGTTAACGTCGCGTCGATCTACGTGAAACTACAGCCGATTGAAAACCGCGACGCGTCTCAGGCCACCCTGATGTTGCGCGCGCGTTCTGAAGTCCTGGCAAAGTATCTGAAGGAATATCCGGGCCAACTGCGTACCAGTGTGCAGCAGGTTGCAGCCATTTCGGGCGGCGGTTTTCGCAACGCTGACGTTCAATACGTCATCGGCGGGCCGGACCTCGACAAACTGACAAAGTATTCAGAAGCAATGCAGGCAAAGATGAAAACGATCCCTGACGTCGTTGACGTCGACTCGACACTGGTCACCGGTAAACCGGAGGTGCGGGTCGTTATCGATCGCGCGCGCGCGGCGGATCTCGGCGTTCGCGTTGCAGATATCGCACAGGCATTGAACACGCTGGTTGCCGGACAAAAAGTTTCGACCTTTAATGCCGGCACCGATCAGTACAACGTTCGCGTGCGGGCCGTGGGCCAATTTCGCTCGAGCGTCGAAGGCCTCGATCGCATGATTGTTTCTTCTTCAAAGATTGGTTGGGTCAGTCTCGACAATGTGGTGCGAATTGAAGAAGGCACCGGCCCGTCCGCGATCGATCGTCTGAACCGGCAGCGCCAGGTGACATTGTTGGCAAACGTCAAACCCGGCGGATCGCAGGCAGCCGTAATCACCAAGTTGAACCAGTTTGCCAAGGAAATAAATATCGATCCGGCTTATTCGACGGGACTGGCGGGACGCTCGAAAGAACTGGGACGCGCTGGTTATTACTTCATGCTGGCGTTCGTGCTGTCGTTTGTTTTTATGTACATGGTGCTGGCGGCGCAGTTTGAATCGTTCATTCATCCGATCACGATTTTGTTGACGTTGCCGCTCGCTATCCCGTTCGGCATCCTTTCGTTGTTGATGACCGGGCAAACGGTAAACATCTTTTCCGGCCTGGGCCTGTTGCTGCTTTTTGGCGTCGTCAAGAAAAACGCAATTCTGCAAATCGATCACACGAACCAGTTGCGCGCGCGCGGCATGGAACGGCTGGAAGCGATCATTCGCGCGAACCGCGATCGCTTGCGCCCGATTCTGATGACCACGATCGCGCTGGTCGCGGGCATGTTGCCGCTGACGATTTCGAGTGGCCCGGGTTCGGGCACGAATCGCTCGATAGGCGTGCTGGTTGTTGGCGGACAATCTCTTTGTTTGTTGCTGACGTTGTTGGCCGTGCCGGTTTTCTATTCGCTGTTTGACGATCTCGGCCGGAGCAAAGTGTGGGGACTGATTGGCGCGGGCTTTACCAGAGTTTTTGGCAGAGTGCGACGTCGAGCGGCTAGTGCAACAGCATCGTTGTTGGGTTTGGTCTCGAGGCACTAATTAAGTTTTGAAATTGTTGAGTCTTAGAAATGATTGAAGTTAAAACGAATTTGAATTTGTGGCTTGGAAAAATCGTGCTGTTGAGTATCCTGTCGGCGGTTTTCTCTTTCACCGCTGGTGCGCAAGAGCCTACTCCAACTGCGTCCCCGTCTCCGCAGGAACTACAAGTACCCGCAGTCGCCGCTGATTTTCATCCAGCGCCCAAGCCATTGCCTGAGTTGAGTCGCGTCGGCGTTGATATGGACCGTCAGCGGCCACTTTCAATTCGCGAGGCGCTCGCGTTGGCGCTGGCAAATAACAAGGACATCGAAGTCGCGCGCCAAAACGTAAGGATTTCGGAGTTTGATTTGAAGTCAGCGCAGGGCGTCTATGATCCGCGTTTGAATTCGACGGCTTATTACGAACGCAGCCAGAGTCCCATTTCCAGTTTTCTCAGTGGCGGATCCAACGGTGCGGTAACACAAAGCGACTACACCGGCACAGCGCGTCTGGAAGGTCAGACGCCGGCCTTTGGCGGCAATTATCATCTGGATTTTTCTTCCGTCAGGCTGACCAGCAACAATGTGTTTACGGCGTTGAATCCGCAGTATCCGACGGCGCTGACGTTCACCTATACCCAGCCATTGTGGCGCGGTTTGCGTTTTGACAACAGCCGCCGCTCGATCGAGATAGCGAAGAAAAACCTTTCGCTGACCGACGCGCAGTTTCGGCAAAGAGCAATCGAAACCATCACCAGCGTGCAACGAGCTTACTGGGATTTGGTCTTCGCCTTGCGGAACCTGCAGGTGCAAAGGGAAGCAGTGCGTGACGCGCATACGCAGCTTGAGCATAACCAGCGGCTGGTGACTGAAGGCGCCCTCGCGCCCATCGATGTGGTTGCGGCCGAAGCGCAAGTGGCTGGCTTTGAACAAACATTATTTTCTTCGTTGGCAGAAGTTTCGCGCACCGAAAACAATCTGAAGAACCTGATTGCCGAGAACCATCAGTCGGACCTTTGGAACCTTGCCATTGTGCCGAGTGATTCGGTCGATTTGGTTACGCCTCAGATTTCCCTGGCGGATGCCATGAAGGCGGCGGTGGACAATCGTCCGGAGCTGCAACAGTCAACGGTCGCGCGCGAAATTAATCAAATCGATCAGAAATATTTTCGCGAACAAACCAAACCGCAAGTGGATCTGGTCGGAACTTACGGCCTGGTCGGTTTGGCAGGAACGACAAGTGGCAGCGCAAATCCTTTAACTGCGTCGTCCGCTCAATTGCGCGATGCAGTTAACAAACTGCTCTTGAATTCCGGTTTTGATCGGCTGCCTGATCCCCCGGCGCAAACCATCTCGCCGGACCTGCTGGGCGGGTACAACCAATCGGTGCAAAACCTGCTGAGCAATCGCTTCAACAACTATCGCGTCGGCGTGCAGATTAGTTTGCCCTTGCGAAACCGCACCGCTGAGGCGCAGCTCGGACGTTCGCTGGTCGAGGGCGAGCGGCTGGCGACGCAGCGCGAACAACTACAGCAATCGATTCAGGTTGAAGTAAGAAACGCTTTGCAATTGGTCCGCACTGCGGAAGCGCGGCTGCATGCGGCGGTAATTCAACGCCAGGCTAGCGAGCAGCAGTATCAAAGTGAACAGAGAAAACTCGATGCGGGCCAATCGACTGTGTTCCTGGTGTTGGAACGCCAAACAGCATTGACGACGGCGCGGGGAAACGAGTTGCGCGCGCAGACCGATCTCAACAAGGCAATCGCCGACCTGGAACGCGCGACCGGTAATGCACTGACGACCAACAGCATCGTCGTGCGTGTGCGCTGATTTAGAGGTCTTCCGACAAACCGGCAGCACCGTACGCGAGAAGGCGGTGAGTACGTGGGGCGAAACTCACCGCCTTCAACTTTACGTAAAGCAAACTGTTAGTTTGCGGCGACTAGTGGCCATTCAAGCAGAGAGTCTAGGCATCGTTGCGCAAACTAACAGTCTGCTTTACCAAATTAGCGATTCTCATTGACAGTGGTAACGGGCGAGCGTAGCTTGCAAGTGTCTCTTTACTGTTAACAAGGGCTTCACGCCATCAGGTATTCCTGGCTCCTGTTATCCTTACGTCCGTCATTCCCCCTACCGGAGATTAGGAGAACTGATGCAAAGCTACTGTATCTCACTCAGCCTGGGCTTATTACTCACTTTTCAAGTCATTAACTTCTCGTCTAAAACCACCATCGTCCAACAGCCAGACTCACAAACCAAAGAAGAAACAGCACGCCAACAGCAGGAAGCACAGGAAAGAGCTTTTAAGCCGGTGCGCGACTTGTTACTTAGAGAACACGTGCCATTTGATCCCGATCTCCTTAAGGATGCAGAGTGGCGCAGGAAACTCGCTCCCAAACTGTACGGCATGTGGGAAATGCATGCTTCACGTCATTTGGGAAAGCAGTTGAAAGGATTACAACTCGCCGACATCTTGTACTTACCTGAAAAAGTCGACCTGACGGATGATACTGTGATCATTGCTAACAAGGTGATTTTTGAAGGGCGAAATGCGGTGATCAAAGGAAGCCACAATATTGCTGTTTATCCTGTTGAGGATGTAGGACTGCTGGGAATGACGTTAGACGAGGCCTTGGTGGAGCAAGGCTTTACTAAGCAGGATGCGCAGTTCGTTCCCGTGGGCTACAAGGGCACACGTGCCGGGAAACGATTCATTCCATACCTGATCGAGGATGGAGGAATTACGATTGACACAAGCGGGGAGGGGTATAAGGAATGGTTGGAGAAACAGAAGCAGAGGAGAAATGTCGCCCCTACCGGTTTCATCAAAGCTTCGCTGAAGCTACAGACGGGAGGCGAAGACAAAAGAGGGAGTGCCGGCGCACAGGGAATTGATGGCACGTTAGGCGCGGCCGGAAGCGCTGGGTTACCCAATCCGGCCCTTACAGGAGACTCCGGTGATTGTGCTTCAGGTCAGCAAGACGGTTTCAGTGGAAATTGGGGTCAAGACGGCGGAGCAGGAGGAACGGGAAATCCTGGTGGAACCGGAAACGCAGGCGGCGTTGGTGGGGCCATCATATACCCGGTCACTACCTACCGAGGAACATACACGTTCATAGCCTCAGGCGGAGAAGGCGGAAAGGGCGGGACAGGCGGACAGGGTGGCTTCGGAGGCACAGGCGCACAGGGAGGAAAGGGCGGACACGGTGCTGACTGCTCTTGTCCGCCCGGCAACGGTGGCCCCGGTGGCATGGGAGGACATGGCGGCAGAGGTGGAGACGGTGGACAGGGTGGAACCGGAGGCACTGGCGGTCAGGGAGGCAGCATCGCCATTACCAAACCGTCCAACTTTGTTGGAACAATCATTTATTATAAGAATGGTGGCGCCGCTGGCATCGGTGGAGGAGCCGGCACTTATGGTTTTCCTGGAGCATCCGGCGCTGGAGGGGCTGGAGGCGATGGCGGAACCAACTTCAGTTGTACCACGTCTCATGGATCATCAGGAGTTGCCGGAACTACTCAAACAGATTTAGGTGGGGGCGGGCCCGGGACAAACGGAAGTAATGGGAGCTCAGGCTCTGACGGTTCGTTTACGATTAGCAATACTGAGTGTGTCAATCCTCACCCCCCTTGCTCGCAGGGGTATAGTTGGAATACCGAATTTTGTAAATGTTGCCAGGACGATGGGGGCAACTGCAGTAGTCCGATCCTGGTCGATGTTAGCGGAAACGGATTTGATTTAACCAATGTTGCCAATGGTGTGTTTTTTGATCTCGCAAATTCCGGCACACCTAAACATCTTGCCTGGACAGCCGCAACCTCGGACGACGCGTGGCTGGCGCTGGATCGTAATGGCAACGGTACCATCGATAATGGGACGGAACTGTTTGGCAATTTCACGTCTCAGCCAAGTGTCCCTGCCGGTCAAAGTAAGAATGGTTTTCTGGCATTGGCAGAGTTTGACCGTTCGGAGAATGGCGGCAATAATGACGGCCAGATCAGCAGTCAAGATTCTATCTTCTCTTCGCTGAAATTGTGGCAGGACACGAACCACAACGGCATTTCAGAGCCGAACGAGTTACACACTTTGACAGAGCTTGGTCTGAAATCTATTGACCTCGACTACAAGCAGTCAAAGAGAATGGATCAGTACGGCAACGAATTCGGCTACCGGGCAAAGGTCAAAGATACACATGATGCGCAACTCGGTCGTTGGGCGTGGGATGTGTTCTTGAGAAGTGGCTACTGACAAAGAATTGCCAGGATGCAATTTGTTGGCTAGCTTATTGCGCAGGGCAGATGTCGATCTGCCCTGCGTTTTTCCTTGCGTCGGCTTCGAAGGTGGAGGAAGCAAAGAGATGGATGACAAGACCTT
>JBDTTW010000260.1:0-7064 GCA_039930405.1 bacterium | reverse complement strand
GCCTGCGGCAATAACCACGGCTTGGGCGCCAATCCTTCGTCCATCCTGCATCACGACGCCGCTGACCTTATCGTTCGGGGTCAAGAGATCCACAACCATGCCTTGTCTGAGAGACAGGTTCGGCGTGTTTTCCAGTGTGTTTCGCATTTCCAGGCGATAGAGTGCGCGATCCGCCTGCGCTCGCGGTGACTGAACAGCTGGTCCACGCGATCGATTCAACAGGCGAAACTGAATTCCAGTGCGATCGATCACGCGACCCATTATCCCGCCCAGTGCGTCTATCTCTCGGACCAGATGTCCTTTGGCTATTCCACCAATCGCAGGGTTACAAGACATCTGGCCGATCAAATCGAGATTCAGTGTCAACAACGCCGTCGTCGCGCCGAGGCGGGCCGAAGCGGAAGCAGCTTCACACCCGGCATGACCGCCGCCGATAACCAGCACATCAAAAGTCTCATCGAAAATCATGATCACTTACCTATACAGAAAGTACTAAAAATCTCGCCGAGAATCTCTTCGCTGGTAGTTTCACCGGTAATGGCCCCCAAAAACCTCAGCGCGTTATGCAGGTCAGCAACTACGATCTCTTCGCCCGCTCCCTGGGCCATGGAGCCAGCTGCTGCCGCCAACGAACTCTTTGCCCGCGTCAGCAAATCGTGATGCCGGCTATCGGTTATGAGAAGGCCGACGTTTGCAGAATCCAACGAAACGAATGGCCGCAGTATAGCAGCGGTTAGCTCCGGAATTCCTTCGTGCGTCAGCGCGGAGACGTGGACCACCTTTGCGCCGTTCAAACTCTCTTCGTCTATTAGCTGTGGCAAGTCAGTCTTGTTTATCGCAACAACGAACAGTTGTTCTTTGGATGCCTTCAAGATTTCCTGGTCTTCATCCTGCAGCAAACACGATCCATCAATGACCACGACGAGGAAATCGGCATCAGCCATTGCGCGGCGCGTGCGTTCAATACCGATCGCTTCAATCTTGTCACCAGCTTCTCTAAACCCCGCCGTGTCCGTCAACGAAACCGGTATCCCTTGCAGGCTAATCGACTCGGTCAGGCTATCGCGCGTAGTGCCCGCGACGTCAGTCACAATGGCTCGCTCAAACCGCAGTAACCTATTGAAGAGACTGGACTTACCGACATTTGGCCGACCTGCGATTGCCACTCTAATCCCGTCGCGGAGCAAGTGTCCGGCTTGGTAGGTTTCAGCGAGACTCGAGACGTCGGCACTGAGCCTGTCAATCGACTCTTTGATCTCATCCAGTTGAATCGCCGGCAAGTCATCTTCGACAAATTCTATTGCTGACTCCAGGATGACAATCATACGAACCAGCTCGCGCTTGCCTGGTTGCAGCGCCTGGGCCAACTCACCGCCCAATTGTCGCGTCGCCTGGACCGCAGCTGCTTGCGTCTGCGCATTTATCAGATCGCGAATCGCTTCCGCCTGGCTAAGATTCATCTTTCCGTTGCGGCACGAACGCAATGTGAATTCACCCGGCTCAGCCAAACGGGCGTCTTGACTTTGAATTAGATCGATTAATTGACGGAGGACGACAGGCGAACCATGACAACTGATCTCGACCATGTCTTCCCCGGTGAACGAATGCGGCGCCTGGAAGTAAGTCACGAGGCACCGATCCAATACGCTGTCATCAACCAACAGGCTTTTCAAGACAACGCGGTTCGGCGCTGGCGCAAATTGATCTTGCTGAACCAGGGCGCGCAAGATTTCTAATGACGCGGGGCCACTCAAACGGACCACTCCGATCGCACTGCGACCGGGTGGCGTAGACACTGCTACTATCGTATCCATCGCATTTACTGCCAGCGGCGAATAAAAAGGGGACTAAGAATTATTAGGAGGATTTTAGCGCAACTCTCAGCTTGCGAGCATAGCCTTCGCCAACTGATTCAGTGTAGAGGTCTTCGCATTCTGCGAGCGTAAGATGAATTACGCGCCGTTCACTGGCGTTCATCTCACCAAAAACGAAGGGAACCCGGCTCTCACGGACTCGCGCGGCAGCGAGATTGGCCATGGCGCGAAGTTCAGCCTCGCGCGTCGCCCGGAAGCCTTCGACATCGCAAACGATTCGTTGTCCTTCTGGCGCCGTGCGACCGAATGCCTGGTTTAGCAAGTGCTGCAGAGCTAAAAGCAATTCGCCACCCTCGGCCTGCAACAGCTCTGAGTCCGCTCCACTAATATCCATCAAGCACTCAGTCGGATTTTCCTGGGACGTGACGCGCAAAGTTAGACCAGCACTCGCGAAGAGCGACTCGAGGAATCTCGCGGCGTTAGTGCAGTTTTCATCCATAAGACTTTAGTTGACTAGGCATGGGACGGCTTCGGTGTTGCCTGTTTCTTTGCTGTTAAGCTAACGGGCGGTTGCTCGTCGTCGTCTTTCGTCATGCGATTAATAATGAACTGCTGCGTAAATCCCACAATGTTGCCGACCAGCCAGTAGAGTAACAGGCCTGAAGGCGCGCCCCAAAGCACGTAAAGCATGAACACCGGCATGCCTATCGCCATCATTTTTCGCTGCAGTGGATCAGCTGACGGTGCGGGCGTTATGAGCTGCAACGTAATCATCGTGCCGGCCATCAGTATTTCGAGAATATGAAAAGGATCCCCGGCCGAAAGATCCGGCAACCACAAGAATGTCGCCTGGCGAAAATCAAGCGAGATCGTGATGGCGCGATAAAGCGCAAACAGAAACGGCATCTGAATCAGCAGGGGCAAACAACCACCGAGTGGATTGCCTTCTTTCATCAGCCGCAACTGCTCGACCTGCAACTCTTTCAAGCGCGGGTCGTTCGGCTTCATCCCCTTAATCTTCTCCTGAAGCTCCTTCATCCGCGGCGCCAACTTCTGCGCCTTCTTCATCGATTTGGACGAACGCCACTTCAGCGGGAAGAACAGCGAGTAAATCACGATCGTGAACAGAATGATGGCGATGCCGTAGCTGTTGGTCAGCTGTCTTAACCATTTGATTGATCTGAGAATTGGTACCGCAAGAGGCCTGGACAGCCAACTAAACCAACCGTAATCAATCAGCCCTTCGAGGTCGATGTTTCGTCCCACCAGTTGACTGAGGTTTGAGCTCGCCTGAGTTAGTAAGTAATGATCTTTAGGACCTGCATAAACAATCGTGTGGGAACCATCAGCAGGAACCGGCACCCATGCTGTCGTTAGGTATCGCTTTTCGGGCTTGCCGTTCGCGGTGTAATCGTATTGCGAAGTATGAAGCTCTAGTCCTTCAAGTTGCTTTGAGGGAACGGCGACCATGGCGAAATATGTATCGCCAACGCCGGCCCAATCGACCGGACCTGCAATCGCCATGCGATCCGGGCTATTCTTGTTTTCGTTAATTGCATGGGCCTGGTGACGCTGCACTTTGTCGGCTTGCGCAACTACCGCTTCCGGGGCCACAGAGTAGAAGGAATATTTTTTGACTCCCTGGTCACCGATGCTTGGTCCTACACGTAATTTTGCCTGCGGCACAACTTCATCGCCGCGTTTGATTGTTATCTGCAGGTCGACGCTGTAATCGTCGCCATCGAAGATCATTACTTTGGAAACGTTTAGGCCAGTGCCTGGATCTACGAGCCCAAACTCGAGGCGTCTTTTTTCTCCGGACTGCAAAAGAATTTCTGCGTCAGTGTTCGCAGAATTGTCTGCGGTTATCGAATAATCTGCGGAAGCTAAAACGGCGTCAATCGCCGGGTCACCGGTAATTAATTGCAGCGGTGCTTCACGCGGCTGTCGATCCAATCCCTTTGGTGAGACAAGTTCCAGCGGGAGGCGCGCTTTTTGGTCGCCAGCGACGGAATAGATATCGCGGCCGCTATCCTTATTCTTTTTGATTATCCAACTGACCGCCGCCGCTCCCTCGCTGTCGATTTTTGCCTCATAAAGCGGTGTCTTCACCGAAACGATTCGATGGGGTGCGGTGTTAGCTGGCGGGTTCGTCACGACGACTGCACCTGGCGCCGGCGTCGCGGAATCAGTTGGCGAAGAAGTGGCAGATGGACTCGGCTGAGCAGCGGGCGGCGTTTGCTGTGGCGGTTTGACTGGAACCAGATAGGTCCACAAAAAAAGGATCGCCGTCGAAATCAGCAGCGCGATTACTAGTCGTTTTTGTTGCATTGAATTATGAACGCATTATTGCTGTGGCTCAGTTCCGGTTATTTCACAGGATCATAGCCGCCGGCGCTGAAGGGGTGACAACGCAGCAATCTCCATAAAGCGAGTCCGGTCCCACGTATCGTGCCATACCGGCCAATCGCTTCAGCTGCATATTCGGAACAGGTTGGGAAGAATCTACAAGCGGGCGGAAGAAACGGAGAAACGAAAGTTTTATAAGACCTAAGTAATGCAATTAATAACGACTTCACGTCAGCGTTCCGTGCTACGACTTATCGCTTTCCTGCTGCGCAATTCTCGACAGTAACTTCCCGAATTCTTCAACCGCTGCGTTCAACTTAAACGAGGGCAGTCGGCGCTTGGCGTTCACTACCCAATCGTATCTTTCCTGTAAATCCGCTAATGACGCCTTCTTCAAGCGAAACGTTTCTTTAAGCAAACGGCGTGCTCTGTTTCTCTGAACCGCGTTGCCTACCGCCTTGCGTGAAGCAGTGATGCCAAATCTGTTTTGCGACAGCTTGTTTGGCAAAACAAAAGCCGTCATCAACGTGCCGTCGTAGCGCTTACCGTTGCGATAAACCTTTTGGAAATCGCGACTGCCCCGCAGGAACTCGGTCATGAACGGTCTTAGTAATGTGAAGGAGTCAGACGACGACGGCCTTTGGCGCGGCGACGCTTTAAGACTAGCCTGCCCGCCTTGGTCGCCATTCTCGCTCGGAAGCCGTGCGTTTTTGCGCGCCGCCGGTTGTTTGGTTGAAACGTTCGTTTCGACATGGTTACAAATTCTCCCGCCTAAAGAAAAGGGTAAGACTAGCTTCCGGAAAGACAGTCTGTCAAGAAAGGAGCACCAAAACGCAAGGGGAACGAGCACCGAGCGCCTCCTAATCGTTGCCCAAAGAACGCCTTCCGCGCAGACCAGCCGCCCCGCCAGGTGAATCTCTGCGTTCTGCGCTAGAGACACGGTTTAGTAACCCATCAGTGTTTTATAATGTACGCTTTCTTGCCTCGCGGTGACCCTGTATGTTAGTCTCCGCCCGGTTCCGATTTACCCCGTAAGTCATTGATATGAATAAGCTTAAAGCTTTACTTTAACCGGTGAAGGGGTTTTCCACAAAGTGAGGAAAACCCTGTGGATAACACCCGCGCAGGCCGTCTTGCGGGATCCATCGCAGTTAGGTGTTCTTGATTCAGCAGATCAGAAGGTTTGAAGTTCGGGCCATTCATTCGTATGTCTTTAGTCTACCGATTTCTTAAGTGCTCTAATGCTTGACCTCCAGCAAACCAACCTGTGGGACGACATCCTCGGTTCTATCAAGACGAAACTACAAGGCGAGAGTTTTGAGACTTGGTTTAATCCCATTCGCTTTGAAGGCATAGACAAAAACCGCCACGTCATTCGTCTGCGCGCTCCCAATCCCGCGGTACGCGATTGGGTAACGGTTCATTATGCCAACCTGATCGATCAATCATTCGGTGAACTAAACCTGCCGGGTTATTCGGTTGACTGGATTCTGCCTGATGAAGGTTCGAGCACGCCGGCACAGTCGCCGGGACCTAATTCCCTGGCCACAACCACAGCCACGGCCGTCGCCAGAGCGGTTCAAACATCACCGGTACTGCTAGCCGCTTCCGACTCTATTGCGCAGACGCCACCGCGGGCGCTCGACCCGGCGCTGAATTCAAAATACACGTTTGAGAGTTTTGTGGTCGGGTCTTGCAATCAGTTTGCGCACGCCGCTTCACTGGCGGTGGCGCAGGCGCCAGGCAAGACCTACAACCCGCTTTACCTTTACGGCGGTGTGGGCCTGGGTAAAACACACCTGATGCATGCTTGCGGTCACGCAATCAAACAGCGTAACCCGCATCTGACGCTGCTCTACCTGTCGTCGGAGCGATTTATGAACGAATTGATCAACGCGATTCGATTCGATAAGACTCCCAGCTTCCGAGAAAAGTATCGTTCAGTCGATGTGTTGTTGATCGATGACATTCAATTCATGGCTGGCAAGGAACGTACTCAGGAAGAGTTCTTTCATACTTTCAATGCGCTGTATGAACAACAGAAGCAGATCGTAATCAGCTCGGATTGTCCGCCTCGTGAAATACCGACACTTGAAGAAAGACTACATTCGCGGTTCGAATGGGGACTGATTGCTGACCTTGAGCCGCCTGATTTAGAAACAAAGGTGGCGATTCTCAAACGAAAAGCCGAAACCATGGGAGTTGTTATTCCCGATGAGGTAGCGCTTTTCATTGCCACCCGCGTTAAGAACAACGTCCGGGAATTGGAAGGGTCGTTAATCCGGCTATTGGCCATATCTTCGTTGCGTGGCACGCCGATTAACGAGGCTTTGGCGCGGGACGCAATCAGAAATATTGCCATTGACGAAGAGCCTGGCCTGGTAACAATCCCGCAAATTCAAAAGGCTGTGGCTGTAGCTTACAAGCTTTCGGTTGAGCAGTTAGTTGCCAAAAACAATTCGCGCCAATTCGCTTTTCCTCGTCAGATTGCTATGTACCTTTGCAAGCGATTGACCAGCCGCAGCTATCCGGAAATTGGCAGAGCGTTTGGCGGTAAGCACCATACGACCGTGATTCATTCGTTCGAAAAGATTCAATCCATGGCTGCTAGCGACTCGACTTTTCAAAGACTGTTGCTCGATTTGGCTGAAAGTTTACAGAAGTAGTTTCCACAAGCCGATTAAATTGGTTTTGCTAAATAGGTGCAGCAAATTTACCTAAAGTCTTGCATTCCTCAGGTTGTTTGAGAACGTGGTTGTGAAAGACTAGAATAAGTTTGTCGCGCGAAAACTTTTCTACAGCGTTGGTACATTCCTGGAAAGCGTCCACGTATTTATCAACATCGGTTCGAGCAGCAATAAGCAGGTCTAAGAATCTGTTTTCCACAAATCAACAGGCCCT
>JBDTTW010000259.1:0-11237 GCA_039930405.1 bacterium | reverse complement strand
GCGCCCCGGCAATGGCCGACTTGCATTACTCCGCGGGACTCGCTCTTTATAATCTGCAACGTTACCGCGACGCGCTTGAAGAACTAAAGCAGGTCGTAGCGCTCAATCCCAAGCACGCGCCGGGCCAATTTGGACTCGCTCTAGCCTACCTGGCAAGTGGGGACCGCAAAGCGGCTGAGAAGCAACAGGAAGTCCTGGAGCCTTTGGATCCGGTTTACGCCGCGAAGCTCGCCAAACTCCTAACCGTAAGGTCAGACGATCCACAGGGCGCTCTCGTATTTGTCTTCAAATCAAATCCTTAGTTGGTCAGTGGTCAGTTGTCAGTGGTCAGTCGTAAGCAGGTACTTGCTGACTTCATTGCCCCCTGGTGGGAATTGGGCCGCCCGCTACACCAACAACGAACAACGAACTACGGACTAGGCACCGCCTCCAGCCAACCGCTTAAAGTTGAGCAACTGCTTGCGCATCATGACGAGGTCGCCCCAGGGCAACAGCGCGGACATCAACCGGCCCCTGGCGCCGGCCGGATAGCGCGCAATGAGTTTCACTACTAGCCGGCACGAACCTTTTTCGCCTGGAACAATTAGATAGCTGACTGCAATGTCGCCGAAACTGCGCGAGGCGCGCGTGCGCGATTTTGTTCGCAGCGTGATGTGCCGATCCTTTTCGAAACTTACCAGCTCGAAAATTCTCATCACGTCCTGTCCCACTTCAAGGTGTTCGAGTCCCGCCGACAACTCGCGCGGACTTTGTCGCCCGCCGTTATCGATCCAGTCGTAGCTGTAAGGCGCCACGCGCATCTGACACAGCCAGCGAAAGACAGTTGCCGGCGCTGCAGCAATCGTCACGCCGCGAAAAAGCGCATCATCTGGATTGGGAAAGAGGCCGTCACCGGGAAAGACAAGCTGGCGCTCAGTTTCCGTCGTGCCCCAGTTGTGACTCAGCGATTTCATTTCAGCCTTGACAAACAGGTTCTCGTTATGAGAACTTTTCGGCGTTTAGCGGTTCCGCAGGGAGTACGTAATGCCTGGTTTCACTCTCTGTCGAATGACTCGAAAAACCGAATAGGAGAGAAAACTATGAAAGCGTTCTGCACGGCAATTGAGGAACAAACAGATGAACGTCATAAGCTACAAGCGAATTCGCGAATTCGCTTCCTCCTACCGGGACGCCGCGGAGTCGTTAAGGGGATGGTATACGACGGCTAAAAACTCGCATTGGCAAAACCTGGCTGAGTTGAAGCAGGTCTACCCTGCTGCAGATCTCGTGGGCCGCTATACAGTCTTCAACATCCGTGGCAACAACTATCGACTCATCGCGCGCATAGTCTATCGCACCCAAACAGTTTTCGTGGTGGCGGTGTTGACGCACAAGGAATATGACTTAGGAAAATGGAAAGAATGAGTAGAGCCGTTCGTAACATTGATGCAGTGCGCTATAGACGCCTTTTGTCTCGAACCATGCCCGTGGTCATCGAAACTGAAAAGGAGAACGAGCGGATGTTGGCGGTGGTCGAAAAGCTCATGTACAAGGGTGAGAACCTTTCGCCAGAGGAGGAGAAGTTGCTTAAACTCTTCGTCAGGCTGATAGAAGACTTTGAACAAGAGTATTATCATCCCAAAGACGCGGAGCCGATCGAGATTCTTCGCCATTTGATGGAGGCTCGCAACGTGAAGCAGACCCATCTTTGGGAAATATTCGGGTCCAAGGGCATCGCTTCAGAAGTGCTGAACGGGAAACGCGGAATCAGCAAAACTCACGCCCGCGCGCTCGCCGATTATTTCCATGTCGCCGCGGATCTCTTTATCTAAAACCAGGCGGCATATTTCATTTCTTTCTGTGCAATCTGCGGAATCTGCGGATAATGTTCACCCAAACGGCGCGTCAATCGACTTGCTTTGCGGCGTGAAAAACTTTGCGCCGTTTTCACTGATATAAAGACAATCCTCAAGACGAATCCCAAACTCACCATAGATCACGATGGTGGGCTCATCGCTAAAGCACATGCCCGGTTGAATCGGAGTTTTGTTGCCGCGCACAAAGTTGGTCCATTCGTGTCCCTCCAGGCCGATACCATGACCGGTGCGATGTGGTAGTCCGGGAACTCTGTAATCAGGACCAAAGCCGGCATCAGTGATCACTTTGCGCGCAGCAGCGTCGACGGCTTCGCAGGGAGCGCCAATTTTCGCAGCGGCGAAACCGGCGTCCTGCGAACGGCGCTCAAGGTTCCAGATGTCACGTTGCCGCTGGGTCGGTTTGCCAAATACGAACGTCCGGGTTATGTCTGACTGATAACCATCGACGCTGCAACCTCCATCCATCAACACGACGTCGCCTTCTTTTAGTTTCTGCGGCGTGACGCTGCCGTGCGGAAACGCGGTGTATTTGCCGAAGCTGACAAAGATGCCGCCCGGCGCGCCGAGCGCCTGTAACGCCGCAGCGCAGTTGCGCGCAAACTCGTCCTGCGGCATTCCTTCACGCATCGAATCATGCGTTGCTTTGTAAGCCACCAGCAAGATGTCGTTAGACTTTTGCAGCAGTGCAATCTCGGCAGGAGATTTGTACATGCGACAACCGGCTGTAATCGGTGTAGCGCTCACGTATTGCAACGCCGGCGCCGCTTTGCGAATGCCGTCGAACAGAAAGAAGCGCACCCGCTCTTCCATGCCTACCTTGCCTGCGCGTAATCCGCGGTCGCGAAAAATTTCGGCGACGCGCTGGTAAGGACTTTCATCTTCTTCCCAGGTGCGGATGTCGCTGCCGACTTTGATCAACTCGCGCGCGCGCTCTTCTTCAAATTTGGGACAGACCCAGGCGATGTCGCCGCGCGCCGGAATAACCAGCGCGAACATGCGTTCGCTGGTGCCCCACTGCATGCCGGTGAAATAAAACATGCTGGCGCCTGGCTCAAGATAAATAGCGTCGATGCGATTTTCACGCATCAAGCGGCGCGCCTTTTCAATGCGCGCCTGCCGTTCGTCCAGCGAGATCGGCGTCACGTCCCCGGTCATCTTTTTGAGTTTACGAATTGCATCCGGCGCTTCGCGCTGTTGAGCGGCCTGCGCCGGTTCTGCAAATGCAAACCCACCGAGCAAACCAGCGCCGGCCAGCGCGGTCGAGCGTCGCAAGAAATCTCGTCTATCAGTGCACATAAGTTTTTTTAGGTAGCACGGACTTTAGTCGGTGCTTTCGCGGAATCAAAGTTCCAGAGCGACAGTTGTACGAGCGCCGTCATGCTACCTGACCGTTGCACCACATGGCAAAACCTTTCCGGGCTGTTCTCTGTGCGTCCTCTGCGTTCTCTGTGTTTCGGTGGTGAATCCAGCAAGTGCACCGGAACCACCACCGAAACACAGAGGTCACAAAGGACGCACAAAGGATTGAGAGACGGCGACGCGAAAGCACTCGGCGGTGACGCTCAAGCAACAAACTATGTTAGATTTTCCCGGCCACAATCCCTGAAGACGCAAAGGAACGCTAATGGTCAACGAAAACAACTCGCCGGAAATTTCTTATGAGATTCGCGTGAAGCCGGGACGCGCAGGCACCGATCCCGACGCCCCTGATTGGGAGGTGCGCGAGTTGGAAGACGGCGTGTGTAAAAACACCGCGGACATCTACGACAACATGACGCAGGCCGAGGCCAACCAAATCGCCGGCATGTGGAGGAAGAAAAAGGAAGAAGCGGAAACTGCGACTTCAGCCGAGTGACAACCGGCTGTGCTGAGGACGTTCCAGGACGGCAACACTCGCGGATAACTTCGGTGCCTTCGGTTTTTCCAGACTAAAGCTCTTTAACCGCCAGTCGTGACCTTCCACCACCAGCGCGCCAACGTAGTCTGCTGGCGACGGAATCGCATTCATGGACCAGCGTGCGACCTCGCGCTCTTCGCGATAGTTGTTCAGTAGCGCGGCCGGCTCACCCGGCCTAAGACTGACATCAAACTCAGCGAGCGGCATCGACAGCCCTTCGCCGCGCGCCTTTATGTAGGCTTCTTTGCGCGTCCAGCAATTGAAGAACGCCTGGTTGCGCAACTCTGCCGGCACGGCTCGCAGCGCCAACACTTCTGACCGGGAAAAGAACCGGGTTGCGATCAACTCGGCTTCGAAATCCTCTTGCACATATTCCAGGTCGACGCCCAACTCGCGTCCGCGGGAAAACGCAAACGCGGCGCGGCCATGCGAATGAGAGACATTGAAATTGATCTGCGTCTGGCCCTCAAGCAGCAGGAACGGCTTTCCCTTCGCCCCGTACGAGAATCGTAGTTCCGCACAATTAATGCCCAGATAAGCAGCCAGCAGATTTCGCAGCAGGCCGCGAGCGACGACGAAGTGTGTGCGGTCTTCGTTGAAATGAAAGCGATTCGCGCGGTCTAATTCGTCCGCGGATAAAAACGATTCGAAGATGTCGGCGGGTCGCCCCTCCAGGGAAGCTTGCCACAAGTGAACCTCAGCAGCGGCCAGCGCAAGGCCGGGAAACCGCGAAGGTTTCAACGCAACCGCTCCCTGACTAGTTGGCTTAGCTCGTAGCATTTGTTAATGCGGCGATCGTCTGGTGCTCAAACAATTGGCGCGGCGAGAATTTGACGCCAGCCTGGGCCGCCCGGGCGAGAATCAGCGTACCGAGTATCGAGTCGCCGCCAAGATCAAAGAAATTATCGTTTAATCCCACCTGTTCGACCTTAAGCACTTCCGCCCAGATTTTCATCAGCGTTTTTTCTGCCTGAGAATGTTTTGTGGCGCAATTCTCCGTGCAGCCGTTTTGTTTGCGGTCCGGCGCCGGCAGAGCCTGGCGATCAACTTTTCCGTTGGTCGTCAGCGGCAGCGATGCCATCTTCACAAACGTTGACGGCACCATATATTCCGGCACCTTGGCCTGCATCGTCTTGCGCATTTCACCCACTTCGGATTGCGCCGCGTCCGTAACAACGTAAGCGATCAAGCGCTTTTCACCCGTCGCATCTTCACGCGCCACGACCGAACATTCCCGCACGCCGGCTAATTGATTGAGGCTGGTTTCTACTTCATCAAGCTCGATGCGAAAACCTTTAATCTTGACCTGGTTATCAATCCGGCCCAGGTAAACCAGATTTCCCTCGTCGTTTGAGCGGGCCAGGTCGCCGGTGCGATAAAGACGCCCACGACAATTTCTGCTAAAGGGATCGGGGATGAAACGGTCGTCCGTCAATTGTCTGCGATTTAGATAGCCGAGACCAACTCCATCACCACCAATGTAAAGTTCGCCCGTCCCTCCCTTCTCCACCGGCTGCAACGATTCATCAAGCACGTATAGTTGCGAATTCGCCACCGGCGTTCCAATTGGGACCGGTCCCGAAACCGGATCGTCATCGCTTACTTCATAGACGCAGCAGCCGACGACCGTCTCAGTTGGTCCATACTCGTTTATCAAACGAGTCAAAGGAGCGTGAGTCCGCCAGAAGGCAAGGCTTTCCATGTGCAATGCTTCGCCGCCGATTATCAACGCACGCACGCGGCCGCGAACTTGATCCGCGGGCATCAACTCCGCAAGCGCTCTTAGGTGGGCCGGCGTAATCTTTACGAGACTATAATTGTCACGAGCCAGCAGCGCCGCAACCAAATTCTCAATGCCGTCGGCTACGAGGAAAATGCTGCGGCCGACCATTAACGGCGTAAAAAGACTGGTAATGGTTAAGTCAAAAGAAAATGAAGAGTGAACCGGCGCGCCGCAACCTTGCGCGACTTCGTACGTTTCGGTGGCCCAGGTTAAATAATTGACCAGGCCGCGATGATGAATCATCACGCCCTTGGGTTTGCCGGTTGAGCCCGAAGTATAGATAACGTAAGCCAGATTTGCGGGGTTGGCCCATGCCGCCAGATTATCTTTTCGTTCCTTGGCAATGACATCCCAGTCAGAATCAAGTGACAGCCGCGGCCCGTTGTGCGCTGGAAGTTGGTCCAGCAGATGCGACTGCGTCAGCAGGACAAAGACATTTGCATCCTGCAGCATGAACGCCAGCCGCTCCGCGGGGTAAGTTGGATCCATAGGCACGTAACCCGCGCCTGCTTTTAAGATTCCCAGAACGCCGACAATCATTTCCAGGGAACGATCCACACACAAGCCCACCAGCGAATCGGGGCCAATCCCGAAACGTCTCAGGAAACGCGCAAGCTGGTTGGCGCGTTCGTTCAACTCGGCATAAGTAAGTTGCCGCTCGCCTGCCACCACGGCAATAGCTGAGGGCGTGCGTTCAACCTGGGCTTCGAAAAGCTCGTGAACACACTTGTCGTAGGGGTAGGCGCGCGCAGTGTGATTAAACTCCGCTACCACATGCCGGCGCAGCGATAGTCCGCCGGTTATTCTTTCCCTGATATTCAGGATTTCTTGAACCAGAGTTGCCATAATTGTTCGCTTCTGACGGGCGCGCAGCCCGCGCTCAAATATTGCTCAAAATTTCGTGCCGGGCGGCGCGCGCGTCTGCCGGTTGATTCGGTTCAGCCATACCGACAACTACTCTGCGTGGGCCGACAAATGGTTTGCGGCCGTGCGCGGTAAGCATGTTGTCGAGCAGCAGCACATCACCTTCGTGCCAGGGAAAAACAATGGAGTGCTCGTCACAAACGCGAGCAATTTCGTCAATAACTTCCGCTTCGATCGGCGACCCGTCAGCGAAATAAACATTGCGCGGCAGGTTTCGCTCGCCCAGCGATAGCAGCAGCCATTCACGAACTTCCGCGGGCAGTCTCGACACGTGAAACAAATGCGCCTGGTTAAACCAAACCGCCTCGCCGGTGCGGGGATGTCTTTCAACTACCTGGCAAACTTGTTTCGTACGCAACTGGTCGTCGGCGAGCCATTCAAATTCCATGTCGGACTTGCGGCAAAAGTTCTCAACCACGGCTTTGCTGGAAGTCTGAAAGACTTCCTGCCAGGGCAGATCGAGTCCGATGCCGTAGTTGCGTACATACATCAAACCCTTGCGCACAAACGAATCGCATATCTCCGCCGGAATTGCTTTAAAGATTTGCCGGCTATCGGCTAGCGGTGTTGCTCCGCCTTGTTTCGCCACTTGCATCGAAAAAAACCAGAGCTTCATGGGCCAACTGCGCGAATAAGAATTTTCGTTGTGTAGCGGGATCGACTGGTGCGCCGGATATTCGGTGGACGAATAAATCCTCCCGGAAACCAAACTGCGCGGCGTCGAGCGATACGAATAGTCGAGCAGCGGACCGGAAACCGCTTCAATCAGCCGTTCGAACTCGGCAGGCTCCGCCAGGTCAAAACCACGAAACAGAATGGCCCCGTGTTGCAAGAGCGAACTGTCGATGAAGTCCATGTTGGTCCTGGCCCACTCAATCAGACTTATGCCGCGCAGGGCCGGGCGCAACACCAACGGCAAGGGACTGTTCGGCCGCAGGAAGCCCAGGTTGACTTGTCGCGGCGCCGCGGACTTGACCGGAAATACAGCGGAACTTGTGCTCATACTTTGTTTGAACTCGCTTTGGCCTGAACTCGCCTTCGGAACCGCCTAAGCTCGTTCCACATTCACGCCGGTTTCGATTAACTGGTATTAGATAAAAAGACTCAAAAGCATGCGCTTGCCAGAATTCATTAGCACTGGGCCGTTTCACCGCACCTCAATTTGACCATTTGCGCGGTCGAGACAAGCCCGCAATTTTTCCGCCAGCGTTCGCACGTGTGGCTCCTTCACGATGTCGAGGTGATTGCCGGAGACGTGAATTTTTTCCAGGCCCCCGGCGACCAGACCTTGCCAGCCTTCTTCAACATCGAATGCCGCGGTGCGATCGTCGCTTGCCAAAAATAGGGTGGCGTGGCCGGAATAAACTTGCGGCACATAATCTTTAACTGCCGCGAAGTTGAGCTCTTCAATATTTCGCAGTACCTGCGGCAAGCGACGGCCGACTTTTTGGTACAACTTGAAAACGCGTCGATAGACTTTGTGCTTCGTCTTGGCCGGGGCAAATTTCAGCTTGCCGGTCAAGTAATATAATTTTTCCAGCCCATCCAGCTCCCTGATGTTTTGCCCGTGCGTTTGAATTTTTTTCGCATAACGAACTGCGCGCTGTGAAAACAATCCCGAGCCCGGCAGCAACTTGAAGTAGCCCGCGGGGTAAGCATCAAGCAAAGCCAGCAACTCGATCTCCTCGCCCTCGGCCGTCAACTGGCAGGCCATCTCAAACGCAACCGTGCCGCCTGACGATCTGCCGCCAATCAGATATGGACCTGCCGGCTGCACCTCGCGCATTTCGCGAATGTAGTGCGCGGCCATTTCCTTGATAGATGTATGCGGCGCTTGATTTCCGTCCAGACCCTGTGCCTGAAAGCCATAGAAGGGTTGGTCCGATCCCAACAACTGCGCCAGCGGGTGATACTCAAGCACGTTGCCGCCGGCGGCGTGCACACAAAAGAACGGTCGCCGATTGCCGTCACCTTGCAGCAACACCAGCGACGACCAGGGCGCGGCCCAACCGTCTTTGCGCAACACTTCGGCCAGCGAACGGATAGTCGGCGCCTGGAATAGAGTGGCCAGCGGAAGATTACGGCCCAGCGACTTTTCGATCTGCGCAAATAGACGAACAGCCAGCAGCGAGTGACCACCCAACTCGAAAAAGTTGTCGTCCATACCGATCGGGCTAACCGCCAGGACTCGCTCCCAAATCCTCTGCAGCTTGAGCTCCAATTTGTCCTGCGGTTGCACGCAACGCTCCTGCGCTTCCGCATAATTCCCGGCGTTTGCCTTGATCGCCGTCAGTGCCGCTCGATCGATCTTGCCGTTGGCTGACAGGGGCAACTCCTGGAGCAAAACGAAAAGTGAGGGCACCATCTGACTGGGAAGTCGCTCGCTCAGAAACACGCGCAAGTCGTTTGCAGTTGGCGTCGTTCCTGCTCGCGGCACCACGTAAGCCGCCAGGTGTTTGTCGCCCTGGTCCGCACGCACGATCACTACCGCGTCGCGCACGCTGTCATGTTGCGAGAGTACTGTCTCCACTTCGCCGAGCTCGATGCGATAGCCACGCACTTTAACCTGACCGTCGATGCGACCAAGAAAATCGAGTTCGCCGGTTGCGCGGCGCTTGACCAGATCGCCGGTGCGGTAGAGCTGCGTGCCGTCACCGTTGCGAAATGGATCCGAAATAAACTTTGCCGCCGTCAACTCCGGTTGGTTCAGGTAGCCACGCGCCAGACCGTCGCCGCCAATATAGAGTTCCCCCGGGATACCAATCGGTGCTGGATTCAAATGCTGGTCCAGAACGTAGACGTAACTATTGGAGATGGCCCGCCCAATCGGCACCGAGCCATTAATCGCGGCCGGATTGTCTACCGGATAACAACAGGTGAACGTCGTGTTTTCAGTTGGTCCATAGCCGTTGATGAGCCGGCAATTCTTAAGCTCAGTGACAACCTTCCTGACGTGTGGCGCAGACAGAACATCACCGCCCGCAAGCAACTGCTTTAGACCACGCAGATCATCGAGATGCGTATCGACCATCAAATGGAACAGACCGGCCGTCAACCACAGGGTCGTCACCTGGTACCGTTTCAGCGCGCGGCCCAATTCATCAAGCGACGCAGCGCCCGGCGTCATCAACGCCAAACGCGCTCCATTCAGCAGGCTGCCCCAGATTTCAAAAGTCGAGGCGTCGAATGAGATGGGCGCGAATTGCAGGAATACTTCAGCGCTGGAAAAGTTCGCGTAGTTAGTATTCTTCACCAACCGCACAATATTTTTGTGCGTTACTGCTACGCCCTTGGGTTTCCCGGTCGAGCCCGAGGTGTACATGACATACGCAAGGTTGTCGGCGCCGGTATCGCTTTGCAGATCTGTTTCGTCGCACGCCGCAATCTCTGCTGCGCGCCGGTCGATGCAGATTGTTTTGACGTGCTGATTTTGAAATGAAGCAGCCAGTTGCTGTTCAGTTAACAGCAGAGTGACGGCGGCATCTTCGAGCATGAAAGCCAACCGCGAAGCCGGATAACCAGGATCGAGCGGCACGTAGGCGCCTCCGACTTTCAGAATCCCGAGCACCGCGACGATCAGCGCCGGGGAACGGTCGAGACATAGACCAACGCGATCCTCTGCGCGAATTCCCTGCGCCTGCAGGTAGTGGGCCATTTGATTGGCGCGGCGATTGAGTTCCCGATACGAGATTGTTTCGTCGCCAAACATCAGCGCGGTTGAGTCCGGTGTGGCTGTTACTTGCTCTTCGAACAAGGTCTGCACGCTGCTATGGGCCGGATAATCGCTGCGCGTGTCGTTCCATTCAACCAGCAACTGATGACGCTCAGCTGCGCTTAACAAGGGCAGCTCCGAAAGGCGCGTTTGCGGTTTGGTAACAATTCCCTGGAGCAGATTTTCGAAGTGCCCGAAGAGGCGAGTAATCCTGTCCTCGTCGAAAAGGTCGGCGTTGCTTTCGAGCAAGCATTCAAGCTGACCGTCTTTTTCTACCGCGTCCAACGTCAGGTCGAAATTCGCGACCACATTCTCGACCTGCACGTGACTGACAGTCAGGCCAGGAAGTTCGAGCGTGGGAATCGATTCGCTTTGCAGCACAAACATCACTTGAAAAAGCGGGTTGCGCGCCAGCGTACGCTCCGGTTGTACTTCTTTTACGAGAGTTTCAAATGGCAGGTCCTGGTTTGCGTAAGCGCCCAGTGCAACTTCTTTAACGCGCGTCAACAATTCGCGAAAGCTGGGGTTTCCGGACAGGTCGACGCGCAACGCGAGCGCATTCACAAACAGGCCGATCAAGCTTTCGGTTTCAGCAAGACAACGCCCGGCAATGGGTGAACCGACAACAATGTCTTCCTCGCCGGTGTAACGGTGCAGCAGAACCTGGTACGCCGCCAGCAGCACCATGAACAGAGTTGCCTCTTCTTTCTGGCACAGCTGCTTCAGCTTCTGCGTCAACTCTTTCGACAGCGTGAGCTTTCGCTTCGAACCGCGAAATGCTTTGTGCGCCTGAATGGATGGCCGCGGGTGGTCCGTTGGTAGTTCAAGCGGAGGCGGGAGCGTTTTAAACTGGTTCTTCCAGTAGGCAAGCTGCGTCTCATAAACTTCGCCCTGAAACCATTGACGGTGCCACAGCGCGTAGTCGGGATATTGAATCTTCAGCTCGGGGAGCGGCGACGGTTGGCCGCTCGCAAAGGCTTCGTATAAATCCATGAACTCGCGATGCATAATGCCAATCGACCAACCATCAATAACGATGTGGTGCATCGCCATCAGAAAGATGTG
>JBDTTW010000258.1:0-7517 GCA_039930405.1 bacterium | reverse complement strand
AGGGTTGAGTGCGGGGTAAGGAGTAAGAAAAGCAGATTTCTCATTCATCATTTGACATCGATCATTTGTCATTGCCGGCACTCCCCGACGGACCAGACGGCCGAGGCGATCGAGTGAGGCCAGCGATCTTTAGCTGCAGCTTTAATGACAAATGATCGATGTCAAATGTTGAATGATAAATCTGCTTTTTCTTTACCGCGCTGGACTACTCATAGCGCAATGACTCGATCGGATCTAACCGCGCTGCCTTCCATGCCGGCCAGAGGCCAAAGATCAAACCAATACCCACGCTTGCCACAAACCCGCCGATGGGCGCCCACAGCGGCACATAAGAAGGCAGCAATAAGCGCAGCAGAAAAGTCAGCAGCCAACCGATCGATAGACCGACCAGCCCGCCGAATCCGGTAAGCGTCGCGGCCTCAATCAGAAATTGCCACATGATGTCGCTGCGCCGCGCGCCGATGGCTTTGCGCACGCCAATCTCTCGCGTTCGCTCGGTCACAGAAACCAGCATGATGTTCATCACACCAATGCCGCCAACCATTAATCCGACCGACGAAACGACCACCATAGCGATGGCCACACCGCTGAGGATCGAACGAAAGCTGCTGAGGAAGAGCTCGGCTGTTTGCAGTCCAAAATTATCAGGTTTTCCGAAAGGCACTTGGCGACGCACGCGCAAGAGATCTGTGATCTGATCCTGTGCTTCATCCATCATACCTTTGCGCGCCACGGCTTGAATGTAGACATCATTTGAACTGGGTTTGAGTTTGCGGGCCACGTTGAAAGGCACGTAAATGATGTTGTTCTGATCGTCGTCGCCGCCGCCCAGCAGAAACTGCTCACGCTTTTCCAGGACACCGACAACGCGAAATTGCCGTCCACCGATTCCAACCTCCTGCCCGACCGGCGAGCCGTAAGGAAAAAAATCCTGCCCCACGGACGAGCCTACAACCGCAACCTCTTCGTTGTTGTCATTTTCGTACTGCGTGAAAAATCGACCCTCCTTAACAATCTGCGTTCCGGCGCGTTCGAAATCCGGTAGCGTGCCCTGCAAGGCTACGGCAGCGGAAGTCTTTCCCGGGGTCGACACCATGATTTTCTGTCCAAAGAAGTTGTTACCGATGTCGAGAAAGGGAACGGAAAGCTCCAGCGCCGGCAACTGCGTCAAGGCCACTGCATCGTCGTAGGTGAGATCCTTTCGCATTCGCTCTTCGCGCGAAAGTCGGCCAATGTGAATGCCCGGATTGTACTTGCTGATGAAGATCGAGTTGGTGCCGTAAGATTCGAGTTCTTTTTTTACCGCCGTGTCCACACCGCTGATGATTGAGGAAATCAGCATCACGGTAATGACGCCAATCATTACGCCAAAGACAGTCAGGAATGAGCGCAGTTTGTTTGCGCGCAAGGTGGCCAGGGCCATCTTAAGATTTTCGTAGATATCGCTGCGGATTAACTTCATAACACTCTCCAGTTGACCGTTAGAGTCGGCAGTCGGCAGCAGCAGTCGGCAGGATGACGGGGTCGGCAGTCGGCAGGAGCAGTCGGCAGGACAAGGATAGGAATAATTTCTGCAGACGACTGCTCGTCTCTGTTACTGCCGCTGCCGTCTGCCCGTCTGCCCGTCTGCCGTCTGCCGACTGCCTCTGCCGACTGCCGCTGCCTCCTGCCGACTGATTAATCTGCCCTTAGCGCTTCGATCGGATCCAGTCGCGCCGCTTTCCAGGCCGGGAACACTCCCGAAAGAATGCCGATCCCACCGGACACAAATATCGTGAACAGGATTGCGCCAAGCGATAGATAAGTAGGGAAAAAGATTGCCGTCATTATCACGCCGACGATCCAGGCCAGCAGTACGCCGACGGCGCCGCCGATTGCGGAAAGCGTTACCGCCTCGACCAGAAATTGTTTAAGAACGTCAACCCGGCGAGCGCCAAGCGATTTGCGTATGCCAATCTCTTTCGTTCTTTCCGTCACTGACACCAGCATGATGTTCATGATAACGATGGCCCCAACCAGCAACGCGATGCCCGGCACTGCGATCGCGACAATATAAGTTGGCCCCAGTAAGCGGTCGCGAAAACCCGTAATCGCATCCGGTGTGACGATGCCGAAATTATCTTTCTCTTCGGACTTAATGTGCCGGCGCGAACGCAACAAAAACCTCGCTTCATCGACCGCGTCTTTAAAAGTGTCGTCAGTCTTGGAAGTGGCTTCAAAGTAGAGCAGGCGATTGCGCGTGAAGCCGCCAAAGTTGTTGCCGTAAGTTTTGAGTGGCAGCGTGATGAAGTTGTCCTGCGGCACGCCAAACACAGTACCCTTCGCTGCCGCGATGCCGATGATCCGGTAGGGCAAACCAGCCACGTAGATCTCTTCGCCGATGGCGCTGGTCGAACCTGCGGGGAAAAGCGCATTGGCAACGTCCATGCCGACAAAAGCCACGCGCATGGCGCTATCGTTTTCGGCGTCGGTTATGTATCGGCCTTCGGCCACGTCGATGTTGTCGATGTCGGCAATGACCGGCATCGCTCCATCAACCGGAACATCTTCCACGAATTTCGAGCCGCGCTTAACCAGCGAACGGCTGGCGCGGGCCTTGGCGCCGATTTTGTCAATGAGCGTGGCGCGCGCTTTTAAGTACTCGTAATCGTCGAGCGTCAATTCTTTGTTCCGTCTTTGCGCGGCGGCGATGGTGTCGAGGTCTTTGAAGTCTTCAAAGTTAAAGCGTTGCACGGTGAATGACTTTGAACCGATGCCGGCAATCTTTTCGTCGATGTACTTATTGAACCCCTGGATTAGCGACACCACCACCACAAACGCGGTGACGCCGATAATCATCCCCAGCAGCGTTAGCGCCGATCGGAGCTTGTGCGCCCAAATGGCGGCAATCGCAAGTTTCAGAGTCTCTATGAATTTCACTTAAAGTTATTACGCTTTGGGCTTTGGTTTGGTTGCAGGGGGAAACGGGGAAGATATTAACTCAAGCAGTTCATAGTCCAAACTTTAGTTTGTTTGTACGGAAAACAGAAAACTTAAGAAAGCTCTGATTAAGTCAAGCGGGCTCAGTGCAGACTTTCATCAACTCCGGCATTATTCCCAACGCAAGGCTTCGATGGGATCCAATCTGGCAGCTTTCCACGCCGGCCACAGACCGAAGATGATTCCTACCGCGGCCGAGATGCCTATGCCGACCACGATGGCCCACATCGGCACGAAGGCCGGCAGCGGCGAGTATTTATTAGTCAGTAAACTTGCGAGCTCGCCGAGCACTAGACCGATCACGCCGCCAAACGCAGTCAGCACCACCGCTTCAATTAGAAACTGCGACAGTATGTTCAGGCGCGTCGCCCCGACAGCTTTTCTGATGCCGATTTCCTTGGTGCGCTCGGTTACGGAAACCAGCATGATGTTCATTACGCCGATCCCGCCGATCATGAGTGCCACAAATGAAATTGCAGTCAACACCAACGCAGTGGCGCCGGTGAGTTGATTGTAAATATCGAGTAGCGCGTCCTGCGATGAGATGCCAAACGTGCTCGGTGCTCCGGGAGCATCACGCCGCCGGCGTCGCAGGATGTCGGTCATCTCGTCGATCGCCGACTTCACATAAGCCCGCGATTTTGGCCGCACAATAATGACGAAAACAACTTCCGGAAACGGCTGCTCGCCCGGATAGTATTTAGCAAAGGTCGTGATCGGAATGAACACCTGATTGTCGCGCGACTGGCCGAGAAAAGTTCCCAGCGGTTCCATCACGCCGACAACTTTGAAGGGCTTGCCGTTAATCTTCAACTCTTTGTCGATTGGATCTTCGTAGGGAAACAAAGCCTTTACGAGATCGATGCCAAGTACGCAGATGTTGCTGCGCTCGCGCATGTCGGTGTCAGTAATAAAACGCCCGCGATCCACGTAACTCGATTGCGTGAACTCGTAATAAGGCGTGGCGCCAATCACAATCGGTGTGTCGGATTGTTTGTCGGCGTAGCGAACTGTCTCCGCGATCTTGCGATGAATAGGGGAAACGCTGAGGACGGAAGGCGCTTCGTTGCGAATGGCTTCGGCGTCTTCGAGCGTTAAGTCTTTGCGGTGGATTTCTTCCGAGGTTGGTTGATGTCCAAAGCTGGGATCAAACTTGGTGGCCCAGATTGCGTTCGAACCGAGCGCTTCAATTTGCTGGGCGAACGCTTTATTCAAACCCTGGATGATCGACACCATAAAGATCACCGTGACCACGCCGACAGTGACGCCAAGGATGGTCAACAACGAGCGCAGCTTGTTCGCGCGCAGCGTGTCAAATGCCATCAGGGCGGATTCTTTGATGTCGTCAATTCTCATTGCCGATTGCCGATTGCCGATTTCCAATTGTTCATTTTGATTCTACCGAGCCAAATCCCACTTACTTTCAATTGCCAAGGCCAACGGTAGCGCCAATCGGCAATCGGCAATCGGAAATTGGCAATAAGGTCATTCCGACCTCAACGCCTCGATCGGATGCAAGCGCGCCGCGCGCCAGGCGGGCCACAGTCCGCTGACGACGCCCACCACCGAAGACATGCCGACGCCCAGTAGAACTGAGGCGACACTCACCAGTAGTGGAAAGCCGATCAAAAATGAAATGACATAAGCCAGGCCGAAACCCGTTAGCACGCCAATCGCGCCGCCCACGGCTGCCACCGTGATGGCCTCGATCAAAAATTGCGTCAGGATATCTTTGCGACGTGCGCCGATTGCTTTACGGATGCCTATCTCTTTCGTCCGTTCAGTTACCGAAACCAGCATGATGTTCATCACCACGATGCCACCGACAAACAACGAAACGCCCGCCACCAGATAAGTCACGATATAGATGTTCGAGGTCGCCTTGCCGTACAGATCGATGAACACATCGGAAGTCTCAAGTGTGAAGCCTTCGTCGCTCTCATCGCCAAATGTCTTGCCGCGCCGATTGCGCATTATTGTGCGCACCTGGTCCTCGGCTTCTTCCAGTTGTTCGGTCGTAGGTGTCTTGACGAAAACTACCAGCGAAGAATGCGCGCCAAAGTTTTTCTGATAAGTGGAATAGGGAATATAGACTAGATTGTCGCGCGAGGCGCCAAAGATTTTGCCTTGCGCCTGCAGCACGCCCAGAATTTGATATGGCCGGCCGCCAACAGAAACACTCTGGCCCACCGCTCTATCCGGCGCGATGCCGCCAAAAAGGTTTTGGACAATGTCGGTTCCGACGACGCAGATCTCGCGGGCAGTGGCGCCCTCGTTGTCAGTCCAGAAACGTCCGGCATCGATATTGACGGCGTCGATGTCAAACATTGCGCTCGGCGTGATGCCGCGCACGTTTACGTTTTCCGACTTTTGATCTTTGTGTTTGACGGTCTCGGCGGTGTTGGCGGCGACGCCGGCGCGCCAGCAGGACGTGCAGACGCGAAAGATTGCCTCAGCGTCGTCCAACGTGACGTCTTTGCGCTTATTGAACTTGACGAAATCCTCGCGCGAGGTGATCACGCGCGGACGTTTCGAAACAGTAAAAACCGTTGAGCCCTGCGAAGAAAAAGTGGTGGCGACAGTTTGGTCCAGCCCCTTGATGATTGTCACGACCGCAATAACCGCGGCCACGCCGACAACGATGCCCATCAGGGTCAGGGAAGTGCGCAGCTTGTTTGCGCGCAGACTGCCGAGTGCTACCAGAAATGCCTCCCATAACGCCGCAACGCGCAGGAGCCTAAAGGCTTTTTTCAGGCGCGAGTCAATCGGCTCACCGATGTTTGAGCGACCGGAGCTGGTTGCTGACCGCGATTCGGTGAGTAGTGGCATGGCGGAATTAAGTCCTAAATGCGAGCGTATTTAGGTCAACAAGATGGCGCACCTAAGGCGATGATGGCAATCATCAACGCGCACGATGCAGAACCGCGAGCGGTGCGACCGGATGCTATGGTCGACGATTAAATCGAGCGGTCGGCTGGGCTTCAGCGTTGAATGTTGGCAACCGGTCGCTACCGCTCCTGGTCTGCGTCGAGCATTTTCTAATGGTAGCCAGCGTCCCATAAATTTGGTCAAAGTTAACTGTGGCGCTTCGAACTTAAACTCATAAATAAGAAAATGGGCGGGTACCGGACCCGCCCTACAAGATTAGAACTCTCCGCCTGCATGGTCTACCTGATTTTCTCGTCTTTTTCGATGAGACCATCGCGAATGGAGATTATGCGATGGGCCCGCGCGGCAATGTCGTGTTCGTGAGTTACCACGATGATCGTGTTCCCCTCGCCGTGCAGCCGCTCGAACAGATCCATGATCTCCATGCTGGTGTGTGTGTCCAGCGCGCCGGTGGGCTCGTCCGCAAGCAGAATTGACGGATGATTCACGAGGGCCCGAGCGATCGCCACGCGCTGTCGCTGACCTCCGGAAAGTTCATTGGGCCGGTGCGTAATACGATCGGCGAGATCCACCGCGCGCAATGCTTCTTTGGCCATCTCATGACGCTGGCTGGAACCGATACCGCCGTAAATCAGCGGCAACTCCACGTTGTGCAACGCCGTCGCGCGCGCCAACAGATTGAATGTCTGAAAAACGAAGCCCACTTCCTGATTGCGAATGCGCGCGAGCTCGTCGTCATCCATTTCAGAAACGTTCTTGGCGTTCAACCAGTACTCGCCTTTGCTCGGCGTGTCGAGGCAGCCGATCAAATTCATCAAAGTCGACTTGCCGGAACCTGATGGTCCAATGATCGCAATGTACTCGCCTTTAGGGATATCAAATGACACGCCGTGAAGGGCGTGCACCTGCTCCGATCCCATCTCATACGTTTTCCAAATGTCGCGCATTGAGATGAGCGAGTTCGCATCGTGCGCGCTAACAGGTTGTTCGGGCAGCGCGCTGGGAAAGGGCGGAGTTGCCAGGGTAACGTCGCTCATTAGCTGCCCTCGTTGGCGTTTGCGCCCGGTTTGTGTACTTGGCGTTTGACCGCCATGCCGTCTTTCAAGGTCTTCAAGACTCGGCTTGGTCCTCTCACGATCTCCATGCCTGCTTTGACACCGCTGGTGACCTCGATGTCGGCTTCGCCGGTGATTCCGGTAGTCACTTCAATAAAGCGTACCTTGTTGCCTTCAAGCAGGTAGACGCCCTTGACGCTCTTTGGTTTTTCACCGCTGGCGGGCGTTGGCACACTGCCGGCGACAGTTGGACCTGGCGAAGGAGCAGACGGCGCCTTCTCGACAATTGCCTCAAGAGGAACGGCGACGACATTGTTCTTGGTTTTAGTTGTGATGGTTGCGGTGCCGCTCATGCCCGGGCGCAGCGCGGCGCGCACGTCGTCGGGCATATCGCGCAACTCGACGGTTACCTTGAATTCCTTGGCTTCCTGCACATTCACGCGATTCGACAATCCGCCCTGCGTGTCTGACTTGGAAACCGCCAACGGATTTTTCTGAGTTACGACACCAGTGATTTCTTTGTCGCCGAGCGCATCGACTTTCACCTTAGCCTGCTGTCCGACTTCCACGTTGGATATCTCGGTTTCGTCAACG
>JBDTTW010000257.1:0-13584 GCA_039930405.1 bacterium | reverse complement strand
TTAGTTCCATTCGCTCAAGCGCCTGATGCGGAGTTTCGTCACAGTTAATGACCGCGCGCAGTTCGCTGGTAACGTCGCCCACTTTCACCGCCGACGGATCGCGCTGCAACACGACCACGCGGCGCAGCACATCACGCTCGGAAAAAACGCCCAGCAGTTTGCCGCTATCGTCGACGACGCAAACCGCACCAACGTTGCGTGACGCCATAAACTCTGCCGCGTCCTGAACCGACGCCGACGCCTTCATCGAGTAGGGCTCGCGATCGCGTATGACATGTCTGATCAGCATCATGGGGAGAGCCTCCTAATTGTTCGTCGGGCTGGCAGGGATCGAATGCCATTATAGATAAAGAGACAAATTCTGTCTCTAGTGAAACAGATAACAACGAGCGTGATTAGCCGAAAAGGTTTGCTTGCGCTGTAGGTCTGCGAAAAGTTGTGTGCGCCGCAGCTGCGCGCGCGGAGTTTTTGTTGAAGCCAAGCCGTTCTGAGTGAATCTTGAAGAGCTTGTGAATTGCGTCCCAATATTCACCCTTGCCGCGCATGCGTTCACCGAACACTGCGGAGTTTAGCTTGCCAGCGCGGGCTTCGCGTACGCGGTTCAAAATGCGATCCGCTTTTGTCGGCAACTTCGCGCGCAACTGTTCTTCGAAATAAGGCGCGACGCTGCCGGGCAAACGCAGCATATTGACGAAGGCCATAGTCGCACCAGCTTCTTTAGCGCGTTCCAGCAGCTCAGGAATATCTGTCGTCAAACCGGGAATGATTGGCGCAATGCCGAGGCCGACAGTGATTCCGGCAGCGGCGAGATCGGCCATCGCATGGAAGCGCGCAGCGGGCAAAGGCGCGTAAGGTTCAATTGCGCGCGCGGCCTCGCGATCCGTGAACGGAATGGTGAAGAACACGGAAACACTCGCCTCGCGCGTTAGTCGTTGCAAGACGTCAATGTCGCGGCGAATCAACGCCGACTTGGTAATCACTCCTACCGGGTTGCGAAACTCGGCACAGATTTCCAGGCATTGACGCGTCAATTTGTAATGCGCCTCGAGCGGAAGGTAGGGATCGGAAGTAAACGAGAAAACGATCTTGTCGCCCTGCCACGACGGCCGCATCAGTTCTTTGCGCAGCAACTGCGGCGCGTTGACTTTGACTACGATTTTGCGATCAAAGTCAGTGCCGGCGCCGTAGCCCAGATATTCATGCGTCGGTCGCGAGAAACAATAAGTGCAACCATGAATACAGCCGCGGTAGCAGTTGATCGTATAGTCAAAACCAACGTCAGGACTGTCGTTGTGTGTAATGATTTTTCGCGTCTCAGTCTCTTCAAAGACTTCGAGCTTCGCTTCCGGCGGTTCACCGAGCCACTCAACCGAATGCGTCAACCAGGGATTGGGAGGATTCTTAATCGAATTCATGACTGCAAGTCTGTCCTATCGGTGCAACAGAGCTTACCAGATTCGATTCTATTTGACGAGTTGAACTAGCTGCCGGCTGCAATAACCACGATCGATTCAATTGCGGTGAAAAATATGAAGGTCTGCGTCTCATCTTCGCCGTCACGATCTGTCAGCGCGACATAGTCGTTGGTGATCTCGCCAACGCGCCCTTTATAAATGCCGGCGGAAATTGTTTTCACGTTTACGAGTTGGCCTTTATAACGGCGAAACAAATTTTCAGTGTGTTGTCGCTCCATCTGTCCTCCCGTAAACGGCGCAAATATCAACGATCGCGGCGGTCATCACCCCAGGTAACGAAGAAGAGTCGATACTTGTCTGGATCCTGCAAGGTTATGAACCGGCCGCCCCAGCCTTCATCCGCGGGCGGGTAAACCTCGACGTCTTTCGCGCGTAGTTGTTTGTAGTAATCATCGACGTCACTCACTCCGATAAAAAAACTAACGCCCCTGCCCCGCTTAAGCATCGTTTCCAAGTGCTGCGCCAGCGAAATTTTCAAGTTGCCGGCCTGCACTGTGGCCAGCGGCGGTTCCGACTCTGGGCTGTGTTTGCTGACTGCAAAACCTAACGAGTCCCGATAGAAGGCGACCGACTCCTCAAGGTTGTTCACTTCAAGAAAGAGAAATTCCAAACCCGAGATTTGCATCGTTTTAGTTTCGCCCAGCGCCGTCGCCATCAGCCCGTCACCTTAAACCGAAATCAAAAGAAGATAAAGGCCATAGACGCCGCCCGCAACCACAATCCAGAACATTGCCTCCTGCAGGCGCGTGTGCCGTCGCAAAGGGTTCGACTTTGCCAACGATCGATTCATTGAGCGCATGGCGCTGCGGGCCATAACGATCCCAAACAGAATCACGAGCACGGCAAGAATTGCCAACGGCCACAGAAACCAAATCCACTGCAGCCGCACCAGGAACAATAAGAACAAACCAACCAGCAAACAAAGCAGCGCGCTTAGACCGTGCCCCAGCACACCAACGTCCGACGCCGTTGGTGACGATACGGGAACAAATGCGGCCGGCCGCGCTGTCCGCTCGGCATCATAAAGCCGTCGCGTCTCTTCATTCCGCAGCACGCGATACGCTTCGTTGAGCGACTTCATTTCCTCTTCACTGCCACCCTTGTCCGGATGGCGGCGCGCGGCCAGGCGCTTATATTGGCGCTCAAGCTCGCGGTGCGAGTCACTCTCGTGCGCGCCGAGTATGTCATAGTAATCTTTGCTGGCGCTAAACTCGCTCATGCGGTTGCGGGCAGTTTGCTGCGGAGCCGCGAGCGGTTGCGACCGGACGCTGCAGTGAAAAAAACTAGAGCGGCGCGGCCTGCAACACTGAATGCTGCCATCCGGTCGCTAACCCTCGCGGTTCTGCATTGGTGTTTTTCGTGGACCAATACAAAAGCTAGAGCTGGGACTCCAAACACTTGAGCGATTCTAGTTTTGCGTTTGCCGATTTGCAATGAAACTCCCATCGGTGGCGAATTGTTCCTGCCTTTGCGGTTACCGTTCTGGTTTCGTAACATCACTCTTAGCAATCATGACCCAATCATTTACTCCCGGCGACGACCTGGTTTTTCAACTCGAAAGCGGACTCGGTCTGCTTCGTGTTATCACGGTTGAAGGTGAAGGCGCCCAGACGGTTTGGCATCTGCTCGCCTATGACGAATTCTTTCCTGACGTTGAATCGGCTGAGCGGGCGCTTGCCGGTCCGGGCCCACTTGAGATCCGCAATGCGCACATGGCGTTAACTGATCGCGCGTTTGAGCGGACGCCGGCGGCTCGGCTCGGAAATCGACCCGTGCAGGAAGAGGAGCTTGCCGCTTATCGCAAGTGGTTAGGGTCAGAACGCAAAGTGTCGGATCGCTCGGCGCTGCTGTTGTTGGGAATTAGATAAATAGTCGCTAGAAGCAAATTCCCGGCAGCGCAAAAAAGGCTTGCGCGAATCGAGAGCGCTTAGGCGCCGAATGTTTAGGGACTTAATAGCATAAGCGAGGGGTTTCCAGGAGAGGGGCTCGATCCTATAAACATTTCGCCGCATGCGGCGAGTCGTAGGATTAGGCTCGTAGGTTCAATGACAATCACAATCAAGACCGAAAGAATGATGAATAGAAGCGAACCTGTACAATCAAGGGGTGCTCTTTTCGGACGAGTCCGAGTTGTAATCCTGACACTGTCTATTGTTCTTGTTTCGCTGTCGTCAGTTAATGCTGCGCGCCATGAGCGCCTCATCGACTCCTGGAAACCTATCAACTACGACGTCACGCTCGCGTTCAACGATCAACTGAACGAGATCACGAGCGCGCGGGTTGCGCTCACGGTCCAAGCCATCAAAGAGCTTTCCGTAATCGATCTTGACTTTGGCGACCTGACGGTTGACTCGGTAACCGTAGACGGAACAGCGACACCATTTTCGCGCGCACCCGGGTTGCTGAACATCACAGTGCGACAGTCCCTCGCTCGCGGCGCGCGCGCGGTCGTAGTCGTTTCCTATCACGGTACGCCGAAAGACGGTTTGGTCTTGAGTAACGACAAAGCCGGAAAACCTTCGGCGATTGGCGACAACTGGCCCGACCGCGTGCACCATTGGATTCCCTGCTTCGATCATCCTTCAGCCAAGGCCACGGTAAAGTTCACCGTTACTGCGCCTGCCCGCGACCTCGTTGTCGCGAACGGCAAACTCGAAAAGGTTGAGGATTCATCGTCTGCATATCGCACCTGGACTTACACCGAAGCTGCGCCCATTCCACCTTATTGCATGATTGTGGCCGTCGGCGAGTTTGCTCAAATCAATATGGCAGACGCGCCGATAACGCCATTGAGCTATTACGTACCGCAGCCGGACAAGATTTACGCGGTCTACGGGTTCACCGCTGCGAATCCATCACTTAAATATTTCAGCGAGACAATCGCGCCTTACCCTTACGAAAAGCTGGCCTTAATTGTTGGCGCCACACAGTTCGGCGCCATGGAAAATTCCAGTGCGATTGTTTTTTCCCGCGGCCTGCTTGATTCACGTGCGACTGAGCCGCGGAGTGCGTTTTTCAAAGTACGAGTTGGCCTGATCGATCTAGTGGCCCACGAGATTGCGCATCAGTGGTTTGGCGATTCGGTGACGGAATCGACGTGGGCTGATCTCTGGTTAAGCGAAGGCTTTGCCACGTATTTCGCGGGCCTTGTGATTGAACATTACGAAGGTGAAATGCGATTTCGAGATTACCTGCAGCAGGCAGCGAATAGATATTTCGATTTTGAAAGAAAAAACCGCATCCCGATTCATGACACCGAAACCGCAGACCTCTTTAAGCTATTGAACCCCAACAACTATCAGAAAGGCGCCTGGGTGCTGCACATGTTGCGCAAGGAACTCGGCGACGAGATTTTCTTTCGCGGCATTCGCCATTATTACGAGGCGCACCTCGGCGCACTTGCTTCGAGCGAAGACTTGCGTGTTTCGTTAGAAAAAGCCTCAGGAAAAAGTTTGCAGGAGTTTTTTGCGCGCTGGGTTTATGGCGCGGGCCATCCGCGTTACGAGCTATCCTGGCACTGGGACGTCAAGCGCAGACGGCTGCAACTGACGCTCGATCAAACTCAACCCGAAGCTGCTTTTCCCAATTCGGTGCAGGTCCAAATCGGCGATGGAAAGAACCAGCGGGTCATGGTCATTGAGCCGAAGAGCAAACACGCAGTCGCAGAGATCAAGCTCGATTTCGCACCAAACTCTTTGGTTGTGGATCCTGAGAATGCGATCCTGGACGAGTCGCGCGTGATCAAAAAAGACTAAGCCGCAGATTACGCCGATTACACAGATGGAATCCTTGAACAATCGCAGATCATGAGTGCTGACAAGCCCATTGCCGACAAAGAAGACAACGCAAGCGCGCCAGACTCTTTAGTTGAAGTTGATGATTACTACTTCGAAGGCACACTGATGGTCTTCACTGAACGCTTCCTACTGCGTCGCGGTTTCTGCTGTGAAAGCGGATGCCGGCACTGTCCCTACGGGTTCAGCAAAGAAAAATAATCCACAGATTACGCCGATACACCGATAGAACAGAAGCTGTAGGAACTTCGTCTCCACTCTATGCTCCATGCTCCATGCTCTTTGCCGCTTGGTCTATTCGGTCACCGGCAGCGATGTTTGCAATCATCCTTCGCGCGCTTGGCGGCTTTTTCGCAAGACTTGCGTTCGTGCTTCAATGGTATCGCCCGGCAAAGATCCCTTCTCACGCGATAGGCATCATTGCACCGGTCTTTACATCTGTTGCTCGGGATTGCCGCGCCTGCGGAAGCAAACATACCCAGCAACAAAAGCAGCGCCACCGTCAGTCTTAAAACCACGAACTGTTTCAATCTCAAACTTGAGTCTTGATTTGTCATTGCAGTGTTTCCTTTCCGAAAAAACACGATCGGATGCCTGATAAGGTTTTCGTTGATTATTTCGAGCCGGTCAGGGGGAAAGTCCGGCAACTGTTGCGGGAGACGCCGCTAGCATACTCTCGCGGTCTGCTCAATAAAAGCGCCGGCTGGAGATAAATCCGCAGATTACGCAGATTCCGCCGAGAGGAAAGGAAGTTGGGTTTCAAGCGGCAACCCCCTCTCTGTCTCTCGGCTTTGGTCTGCGGAATCTGTGTAATCTAGGGATAATTTCTTGGCTGACAATTTGCCTTAAGTAGTTTGGTGAAACAGTAACAACTTGAAATCGTACAGGCTTGGCTAGTTAGGGCGCCGCCGGAATACGGTCGTGCATGTTTTTGTAACGGACATCGCCGCGATTCAAGTTGAATGTTTCAGTGCAGAAAAAAACAAGCTGGGAGACACATTCGAAATGGATAACAAACTCGACATACAAAATCAGCAGGCACTTAACCGCCATTCACGACGCCGCCGGTTGGGTATGGTTGCCGCCGGCATCGGGCTTGGTTCGGTGCTCGCATATTTGCTCTCCAGAGTGCTGGGGAGCGCCGACAGAGTTCCCGAAGTTTTGGCTGAACACATTGTAGATGACCGCGGCACTGATCAGAGGAAAGCCGCAAAGATTCTAATTAACCTGCGTAATCGCGGCTTCGAAGCTAGTGACGAAAAGCTCTCGCTGGCTTTGGGGCGTCCGTTGGCGGAAATAACAGCTTGGACCACCGGCCGCGAACTTATCGATGACGACGTCATCATGAAAGCACGTGGCATTGCCATGCATCGTGGTATCCACGTCGAGTAGCCTTCGCCTGGGCCTCAGGTTTCGGAACCGGGAGCGGAAAAAACTACTCCCGGTTCTGAATGCGTCCCCAGCGTTTGCGAAGAATTGGGAGACAGGTATGGACAAAGCCAGCAACACGATGAACAAAGTCGCGAAGGTTACGATCTTCTTTTGGATCATGAAGATCTGTGCCACCACACTTGGAGAAACGGGCGGCGACCTGCTTTCGATGACCATGAACGTTGGCTACGGTGTCAGCTCGCTCGTTCTCCTGAGCTTCTTCTTCATCACTTTATTAGTTCAACTTGCTTCAAAAAAGTATCACCCGGTGATTTACTGGTTGGTGATCGTTTCGACCAGCACGGCTGGCACTACGATGTCCGATTACATGGACCGAACCCTTGAGCTCGGCTACTTCAAAGGTTCACTGATTTTGGTTTCCTGTTTGATTGTCATCCTTGCAATCTGGCGTTATAGCGAAGGAACGCTGTCCGTTAATTACATTCAAACAAAGAAGGCGGAGATTTTTTATTGGACAGCGATCCTGTTTTCTAACACCCTCGGCACGGCGCTGGGTGACTTCCTGGCGGACAGCTCCGGTTTGGGTTTTCTGGGAGGGGCGATACTGATTGGCTCGTTACTCGCGTTGGTGGTGCTCGTTTACTATTTTACGAAGGTTAATCGAGTAATGCTGTTCTGGATCGCGTTCGTGCTGACGCGGCCATTCGGCGCGACTTTTGGAGACGTGCTCACGAAACCAATCGAGCGAGGTGGCCTCAATCTCGGCACGATTGGGTCATCCCTCGTCCTCGGCGCGATATTGGTGACCTTCATTGTCTACACGGCAATTAAACACCGCGACGTCGCCACAAAAAGCGAAGCTCGGAAGTTGGAAAATGCATGAGAAACGAAGTGCTGAGTACTGAGTGCTGAGTGCTGAGCGCTGAGGGTGAGTACAAGGACGACGACCGTCGTATCTTCTGCCTCCTGCCTTCTGTCTTCTGCCTTCTGCCTACTGCCTTCCGCCGCTTGCTTCACTAAACCTTGCTCGTTACAACTTTGCTCCGTTACGATTGGCCCATGCCGACGGCAATCAAGACCGACGTGATCATCGTCGGCGCTGGTCCCACTGGCCTTGCTCTCGCTTGTCAGCTTGCCCGATATCACGTCGATTTTGTGATCATCGATAAGAGCGTTGGCGTGACTCCTTATTCCAAAGCGCTCGGCGTCCACGCTCGCACGCTCGAGATTTACGAACAACTTGGCCTGGCACAAAAAGCGGTTGAGCAAGGAACGGTTGCCGGCAAGGTGCGACTGCTGGAACGCGGTGAAGTGCTGGGCCAGGTTGAGTTGTCGAACATCGGCAAGGGCTTGAGCGCGTATCCGTTCATGCTGGTGTTGGAGCAAAGCCGCAACGAACAGCTCATGTACGACTGGCTAAAAAAGCACGGACACGACGTGCTTTGGCAAACCGAACTCGAGGGTTTTTCTCAGGACGACACGACTGTCAGCGCCCAAGTCAAGACCAATGCGGAATTTCAAACAATCGCGGGTAAGTACCTGGTTGGCTGTGATGGTCCGCACAGCCAGGTCAGACATGCGCTGGGTCTTGCCTTTGAGGGCAGCACTTTTGAGCGTCTCTTCTACGTTGCCGACGTGCAGATCGATTGGAAGTTTACTCACGACGCCTTGACTATCTGCCTCGCGCCGCACGGCGTGGTTGCTTTCTTTCCGATGCCCGGCGAAAAACGTTGGCGCATCGTCGGCGCTTTCCCCGAAGGTCACGAAAAAGATCAGCACGACATCCTTTACGAGGAGATCGAGGCGCAGATTAAGAAAGAAGCGCAACTTGAACTAGAAATAACCCGGGTCGATTGGTTTTCAACTTACAAAGTGCATACGCGCCACGTCGATAAATTCTCAGCCGGCAGATGCTTTGTGGCCGGCGATGCGGCGCACATTCACACGCCGGCCGGCGGCCAGGGCATGAATACCGGAATCCAGGACGCTTACAACCTCGCCTGGAAACTAGCGCTGGTTTTGAAGCATTCAGCGAAGCCTCAGATTTTGGATACTTACAACGAAGAGCGCCTGCCTAATGCGAAGAGACTGACCGCCACTACCGACCGCATGTTCAATCTCGCCGCTGGTAAAGACTGGTTCGTTGCCTTGATTCGCACCACGATCTTCCCACCGCTGGCTAAATACATTCTCTCAATCGAGGCCGTGCGCAAGAAGTTCTTCATCCTGATTTCTCAGATTGGCATCAGTTACCGCTCCGGCTCACTAAGCATGCATGAGACTGGCGGGAGTGACGACGGTGAGTTTGAAGTCAAAGCCGGCGACCGGCTGCCCTATTTTGAAATTGACGGGAAGAGTATTTACGACCGGTTGCGTGAGCCAAAGTTTCATCTGCTCGCCTTTTCAAATGGCGACGCGGCCAGCGATACGCCGACTGTACCGGGCGCACCCGACGATGCCCTGCGACAGCGCAAAACGGATTTGAACGGAGTTGGTGGTTACGCTCCGCTATTTGACCGGCACGCCATTCAGCTTGCTCCGCAACTAGTGGAAATCTTCGGTACGGACCGGCCGTTCAACGTGCTGCTGCGGCCGGACAATTACCTTGGCTTCATTTCTTCGGACACGTCTTCGGGTCCGTTAGCAAAATACTTCGCGCGCTTATTCAATCAATAGGCGATGGTTTTGTACGTGGTATCACCAATTCACGATTCACGATTTAGGTGGCACAGAATTTAGTCTGTGGCGGTTTCTGACTAACGATTTGCGATTCACGATTCGCGATTCCCGCTCACCCATAAGGAGATTGTTATGAACACCTTTCTTCTGCGCGCGTCTTTAGCTTGTTTTGCGCTCGCTACTCTAACTGCTTCGTTTGCCTGCGTTGGTCCTCAAGGCCCTCCGGGACCGCCGGGATCATCCGGCTCAGGCGGTGGTCCACCCTACGTCTGGGTCTGTACGCCCGCCGTTTTTGCTAACGGCGGCAGTAATACCAGGGCCGATGTTTATATCTTCAACGGTGGCTCGGCGACGGCGAACGTCGCGCTGCACATTCTGGACAAGAATGGAAACAATCTGTCAGGCGCCAACGTTCCTGGCACCAGTCCAGCCTCCACGTACCCAGGTCAAGCCGGCAGCACCACCGTGGCTTTGGCCGCAGCGAACACGTTGAACGTTAACTGGCAAATGCCGGTGTCCGGCGGGCCGGGATTCGATGGCGTCACCAATGTTTCGACTGCGGTGACGATAACCTCAGATCAACCTGTAGTTGTCGGCTCGGATTTCCAGTGGAGCGGCTTCCATCCCCTCCCCTGCTCCCTATTACCAAAATAGACTGGGGACATTTAGACAAAACTGAGCCGCAACGGCTGGCGCAGCATCAAGCATTAAACGAGAGGGCGGCCTCATGGCTCGGATCCCCGGACTGGAAAAAAAGCAGGCACCATGGCATCTGCGTTGGTTTTACAACACGATGCGCAGGATGTTTGGCAAAGAGCTGACGCCGGTGAAACTGCAAATGCGTTTGCCCGGTCTGGTTTGGGGCAGCATCGCGATGGAGGCCGGACTGGGCCGCAAGCGCAAAGTATCGCTACGCCACATTCAGTTGGCGAAAGTGCGAACCGCAGCGCGCGTGGGCTGTCCTTCTTGAGTGGACATCAATTCTGCCGTCGGCAGAAAGGGCGGACTAACTGACGAGAAGCTGCTTGCCGTGGTCAACGATGAGCTGTCGGTCTTTAATGAATTGGAGCGTTTGGTGATTGAACTAGCGGACGCAATGGTCGAGACACCGGCCAACGTTTCGGAGGAACTGTACGCGCGTTTGCGAACCAAGTTTTCTGAGGAGCAGTTACTGCAACTGGCAGGACAAATTGCGTTTGAGAATTACCGCGCGCGTTTGAATCGTGTCTTCGATGTCGAGAGCGATCAGTTATATGAAACCGGGACTGCGGACCACATGCAGCCAACGGCAGTACAATAGTAACTGCCGTCTGCTGCTGCCTACTGCCGCTGATTAGTTAGGTCCAAAGCGCCCGCGATACTCGCCGGAGTCAATAAACGCCTGCACCATGTCGGCGTTGACGAAGTTGCCGTTGAACTCATTAAGTTTCGTCAGCCAGAAATCGTAACCGCTGTAGTCGGTGTCCTGCGGATCGTTTGGGTTACGGCGCAGGTAACCAAAATACTGCATCAACACAAAAGCCCGGACTGAATTAGGCGGCAGCTTGACTCCTCCAAGTCGAGCCAAAACCTAACGCAAGCAGGTTAAGAATAACAATGGCTCTTTGATAGGTTCTGTTTTTGCGCGAGAGGGGCCGTTACGGGCCGAAGCGTTGACGATACTCGCCGGAGATGATGAAAGCTTTGACCATCTCGGCGGTGACGAAGTTGCCGTTGAACTGGTTGAGCTTGTTGAGCCAGAAGTTGTAACCGTCCAAGTTGAGTCCGGCCTCAGGCGCGTCGTTTGGATTACGGCGGAGGTAACCAAAATATTCCATCAACACAAACGCGCGGTTGAATTCCTGTTCCTTGAAGGTAGTGTTTTCAGCCACGCGTCGCAAGGCGCGCGCACGAGCAGCCTGGTCGGTTGTATTACTCTCGTCGTTGAACTCATTGATGGCCGCTGCCCGCTCAATAGCTGTGGGTACGACACCTGCCTTTAGGAAGAGCGCATCGACAAACTGTGCCGGGGTCAGCGACGCCGGATACAAAGCCGAAAAACGCGCCCTGGAAACAAAGTCGAGGAAGAAAGCCACCTTGTTATTTTCCAACAGCGCCGCCCAGTTTCCCGAGCCGACAATTACACCCTGATCGATCTCCTGCGAGTCCGGCAGAAACTCGTTCAGCCTCAACGGCACCGGAGCGCCGGACAAATTCCCATAGGCCGCTTTGTAAGCGCGGTAGACCAGATAACCTGTTTCCTGAAACTCAATAGAGAAAAAGAAAGCCGCCGAAACATTGATGCGCTTCACTTCGATGCATTGCTGGTTCGAACCGCAGAGACTGATTTCATTGACCCAGAAAGCGAAGCCTGGCGGATCAGGCTCGCGATTCAGAAAATCAAGATAGTGCTGCCGCACAAAGAATTCAGGCGTGTCGATCGGGTTTGGGCCGTTCGTCGAATCGTTGTCCGTGATAGTGACTGAGATTCTGGCCGGCGAGCCGAGCGAGACGCCCGTGCTGGGATTGCTTAACGTGACCAGGAAGCTTTCGTTGCCTTCCGCGTACGAATCATCAACCAACGGAATCGAGATCGGCTTCGAAGTTTCATTAGCGGCGAAGCTCAACGTGCCGAGAGTTGCTTCGTAGTCGCAACGCGAGGAAGCATTTCCAGTGTTGAGCGCATTGCAATTGATTGCCGCCGTGTCGCTGGTCGCAAAATTAACCGTCGCTGGCGCCGTGGTGTTTCCCAGCCGCGTTACCTTCACGACCGCTTCCTGAGTTCCCTCACCCACCAACTGCGTTGCAGAAGAAAACTGAACCGTATTAGCACTCTGGTTGGATTGGAACTGACCGCGGATCTCGCCGGTCGGAACCATGTTGCTGTGCACGTCGCCATAAAGCATTCCGTTCTTTAGGTTTTGCACGTCGGAAGGTGTCAGCGTGATCTCGAAATCGCTGAATTCACCTTGCGGCAGTGGGAACAGCACCGGCGCGATAACACCTGCGGCCCCTGGGCCATGAACATGCGCGACCGTTTCTGCGCTCGACAGTCCACTAAAGTTTAGTGATACGCGCGCCGTCTTCTCATCAGGATTTAATAGCAGCGTAGCCGTCCCGTTGGCGGTTGAGTTGTTGGGCGGCACTTCCTGCGCTCCATTCAATTGGGCCACATAAAGAGCCGGCTGGTTGCCCGAGATTTCGTAAACCGCGCCGTTAGTGTTGGAAACGACGAAGACGTTACCGTTCGGCCCAGTTTGGATGTCGGTCGCGATTCCAAAATCCTTACCGATCAGCAGCGACTCACTTTCGGTGATGTCAAACTTATCGGTGTTGTCGGCCACCAAATCAAGCAACCGGGAATCATTGAACGAGAAATGCAAACGGTCCGCAGTCAACTTAAACCGGAAGAGATAACCGCCAGACAGAAAGGTCCGCCCGGCGCCCACCAACATGTCGCCTTCGAATTGCGGGCCAACTCCCCTGCCCTGCACAAACCCCAACCCGGCTGGAGCCAACGCATACTTCCAACTGAATTCCGGGTCGTTGTAATGGGCGCCGGGCAACAGGTAGAGCTGCGCGAGCGCGCCGGCGGGTGTGTTCGCAATCAATGATGGCGGCCAACGCAACTGTTGCAAATTACCGGCGCCGTAATTTGTCTCGATAGATTTGAACTCAGCAACGCGGCTGACCGGACCCATTGTCTGGACCCAGCCATTATTGGATCCCGCGGTTATCCGATTCATTTCGTCAAATGCATCGTCACCGTTTTCCTGGTCCCACAGATTTCCCGACAGCGGATCGAACGCCAGTCCAAAACCATTGCGCACGCCGTAGGCGTAAAGCTTTTTAATGTTGGCCGCGGCCTGGCCGGTTAAGTTGGTCGACGCGTTGTAGAACGGATTGTCTGCCGGTGTCGAACCATCGTCGTTGAGACGAAGCACAAAACCCGTGAGGTGCGCATCGTCAGGCTCTGGCCCACCATATTGATCGTCAGGCGTTGGACCGAGTTGATTGTTTTGCAAAAAGCCGCGCCGGCCATTGTCGCCCATCAAGATGTAAAGCTTGCCGTCGGGACCAAAGCGCAACACCCCGCCGTTATGATTGCCGCGGAGTGGTTGGTTCGCATCAGCCTGATATGCGCGCAGCTTGATGAGATTGCGATCAAAGACAAGGGTTGAACCATTCCAAATGTATCGATCCACTCGATTTCCCAACTGCGGAACATCGGCAAGGTTCGTGGAATCTGACCCGGTGCTGCTTTC
>JBDTTW010000256.1:0-13175 GCA_039930405.1 bacterium | reverse complement strand
CACGCTTGCCGACGTTGCGTTCCTGCATGACTCCGTAGGTGCGTAATTGATTAACCAGATCAAGACTGTGCTCGCGTTGCCTTAGATAAAGAACTACGCCTCGGCCCGCCGCGGCGATTTTTTCCAGCGCCGCATGCAACTGGAATCCGGTGTCGTCGATTAAGGAACCAAACATGTCGCAAGTTACGTTCTCGGTGTGCACCCGAACCAGGACGGGTTCTTCAGTCCTTACGTTACCCATGACCATTGCCAGGTGCACGTCGCCGTTGATGACGTTTTCGAAAGCGACGGCCCTGAACCGGCCATAGACCGTAGGTAGATCAGTTTCAACTGCTCGTTTGACGAGCGTCTCTTTGCTGATGCGATAACGCACCAGGTCAGCAACGGTGATCATCTTCAGATTGTGAAGCGCGGCGAATTCAGTCAACTCCGTGAACCGCGCCATGGTGCCGTCTTCATTCATTATTTCGCAGATGACTCCGGCGGGATAAAGTCCGGCCATGCGTGCGATGTCAACACTCGCTTCCGTTTGTCCAGGACGCACAAGCACGCCGCCCTTCTTTGCGCGCAGCGGAAACACATGACCCGGCCGAGCCAGATCCTGCGGGCGCGTTTGCGGATCGACCGCAGCCTGAATGGTGGTCGCGCGATCCGCGGCGGAAATGCCGGTGGTCACGCCTTTGCGCGCGTCGATCGAAACAGTGAAAGCCGTACCAAGGTAGGAAGTGTTGTCCGCGACTTGTGTCGTCAGGTGGAGTTCATCGCAGCGTTCTTCAGTTAACGGCAAACAAATTAGACCGCGCGCGTGCCGCGCCATGAAGTTGACGATTTCCGGCGTTGCTTTTTCAGCCGCGCAAACGAGGTCGCCTTCATTCTCGCGATCTTCGTCGTCGACAATGATCACCATGCGGCCGTCGCGTATCTCAGCAATAGCGTCTTCAATGGCAGAAAACTGCATAAGAAATCTACGTTTTCAGAATTTCGGAAGCTGCGAACGAGTTGCTAAATCGTTGATATTCCCTGCAAAAGCCGGAAGGTATGTTAACTCAAAACCGGTTGCTGCGCATGCGGTCGCGTTTTGACCAGTAGCAGCAGCAACAGCGCGGCACTGGCGCCCAACAACGCGCTGACAATAAAAGCGGTTTGCGGCCCGCGCCAATCCCACAACCCACCCATCAACAGCGATGCCGGCAACACGGTTATCCCAAACGCAAGGTTGTAGAGCCCGAAAGCAGTGCCGCGTTTTTCGGGCGGTACAAGATCGGCAACTAAGGCCTTCTCCGCTCCTTCGGACAAGCCGAAGTAGATGCCATAAATCATGAAGAGTATCCAAACAGAAACTTCGCTGGTAACAAAAGCGAACCCGGCGTAGACCGCCGCGTAAAGAATCCATCCGGAAACAATCAAGCGCCGTCTTCCCAAACGATCTGAAAGGTCGCCGCCAAAAATTGAACTCAACACCTTGACGATGTGGAACGCAGCCCACAGCAAAAGAGTGTGAGGCGCCGAGACACCGGTTGTCTGCGCGCGCAGAATAAGAAAAAAGTCCGAGGAGTTCGACAATGTGAACAGAGCGAGTATGAAGAGAAACCGTTTGAAGTTGCCGTCAAAACCTCGCAGTGAAAACCGAACCGGCCGCGCCTCACCTTTCTCATCCACTTGAACCTTGAACGAAGACTCTCGCACGAACAGGAACGCGACCAGTACCGCGGCTAGCGCGGGAATCGATGCCACCAAAAAGATCTTCGTAAAATCGCCGGCGCTCGGCGCTTGCTGATTTGCCGCGAAATAATAGAGGACCAGGTAGCCAATCAAGGGTCCAATCACCGCCCCGGTATGGTCCATCGCCCGGTGAAAGCCAAACGCGAGGCCGCGCTCTTCAACCCTGACAGCGTCCGCGATCATGGCGTCGCGTGGCGAGGTGCGTATTCCCTTGCCGACGCGATCGGCGACCCTCAGTCCCAGCACCTGTGACCAACTACCGGCAAAGGCGAGCAGCGGCCGGGTTAAACTGGAGAGGACGTATCCGAAAACAACAAAGCTTTTCCGTTTGCCGCGACGATCGCTGAAATGCCCGGCAAAGAGTTTCAGCAAGCTTGAAAACGATTCCGCTGCTCCTTCGATCAGTCCGACAATGCCGGGTGAGGCGCCGAGAGTTAACGACAGAAAGATTGGCAGCAGCGGGTAGATGATTTCGCTGGAGGCGTCGTTCAGCAGGCTGACCAGACTGATGGCGAAGACATTGCGCGGCAACAGTCGATAACGAGACCACAAACCGCTGAGGCCGCCACTTGATTTGGCTGGCGCGACCGGTTCGACAAAAACGTCGGCCTCGTCATCGGTGTCTGTTTTCATTGCTTAACGAGAAGGGCTGCGCCTGGCTGCCGGCGGGCGTTGACGATTCGAGGGAGACAACGGCCCTGCAAGCCGGTTTCCCCACCACCAGAAAATTCCCACGCCAATCAGGGCGAGAAGAATTACGCCCACTATCGTAAGGCGCGCGGCCCAGCGAATCGCGAGCCTGGCGATCAGAAAGAAAATCGCCAGCAGGATAGCGCCGGCGATGATGGAGATGGTCGTGAAGGTCATGAACGATGTTTGTAGTCAGTAGTCAGTAGTCAGTAGTCAGTTGTTAGGATTCGCAAGGCGACCTCACTGCGCTTTCTGCCTACTGCGTACTGTCTACTGTCTACTGTCTACTGCCCTTTTATAGCTTGCTCGCACCACTGTCTTAATATTTCCGCGCACGTGAAAGTCACCTTCAATCTCGACGCTCAGTGGATCGCACGCGCGCACAAAGTCGTCGAGGATCACATTGATGACATGCTCGTGGAAGATTTTTATATTGCGAAACGAATTGATGTAGAGCTTCAGGCTTTTCAATTCGACGCAACGTTCGTTGGGAACATATTCGAGCCGGATGGTCGCGAAATCGGGAAAGTCGGAAAACGGACAGATAGCTGTAAACTCAGTAATCTCGAAATCGATTTTTATTTCTTTCCCGGGAAACTCGTACGCGAAAGTGTCGAGCGGATAGAGTTCCATCTCCGCGCGCGGAGTGGATTGAATATCGAGGCCTTGCTGGTTAATGGGCGCGATCGCGCTTTCCTTGGTTGCCATAGCTTACTCCTGAAAAAGGGAAAGCTGATCTTAACTGAGAAAGATCGGCTGAGGCAATTTCGCGGAAGTGGTGGCGGGGAATTTCGGAATGCTCTGTGGGTCCTCTGTGTTCTCTGTGTCTCAGTGGTGGGCCATTATTATTTAACGGTTACTCACCACAGAGCACAGAGAACACAGAGGACGCACAAAGTTAAGACAAACCATGGTCTTTATCATTACTAAGAACAATCATGGGTAAGCCGCCGTGGGCCCGCGGCCGATCGTAAACAGCTTGACCAGCGCCACGCCCGCGATAAACCCACCAATGTGCGCTGCATAGGCCACGCCACCCTGTTGCGAGCCGCCGCCCAGCATGCCCAGGCCGCTGATTAATTGGAACGCGAACCAGATGCCGACCGCCACGTACGCCGGCACATCGGTGAGAAAGCGAAACAGGATTACTGTCACTCTACGTTTCGGATGAAGCACCAGGTAGGCACCCAATACTCCTGAGATCGCGCCTGAAGCACCTAAACTCGGAACCAGCAAACTACTCTTATCGACAGCAAACATGATCGTCGTCAATACATGAGCCAGCGAGGCCAACACCCCCGTCAGCAAATAGAAGATCAAATACCTCAGGTGGCCCAGCCGGTCTTCTACGTTGTCGCCAAAGATCCAAAGGAACAACATGTTGCCGGCGATGTGCGCAATACCCCCGTGCATGAACATCGAAAAAATCAACGTCAGGTAAACCGAGAAAGGTGTCGGTTGCAGACCGGGAAGTAAAAGTTGCTGTCCGGTTACTGGCGCTTCAACCACGCGATCGGCAGTGCGTATGTCCTGACCGGTTCTAATCTCTTCCGGCACAGTGGAAAACGCGTAAGTGAATTTATCGTTCGTGCCAAGTTGCTGCAAAAACACAAACACGAGGATGTTGAGAGCGATCAGAATGTAATTGACGATCGGGGTGGTGGCGCGATCGCTGTTGTCGTCGTAAAGAGGAAAAACCATTTTGGAGCGCCCTTCAGTCCGCGAATTTCTACTCGACTAATGAATGCCGGGTCAGCCAACCAACTTGATAATACTGGCCGGCCCTCAATCCCCCGGCATGACGACACCCGCATGGACAATCGCAGGCTCGTGCCTTTTCAACAGTTCATATCCTTCCGAGCGCGCTACGTAGGTAGCAGCAGTAAGATCACCAACCACGTTCAGCGTCGTGCGGCACATGTCGAGAATGCGATCGACGCCGAGAATAATTGCAATCAGCGCCGGATTGACGCCGATGGTAACCAATACGCCGATGATGAAAGGAATCGATCCGGAAGGCACACCGGCAGTTCCAATGCCCCCAAGAATCGCGAGATAGACGACCATCAACTGCTGCCCGAGCGAAAGATCGATGCCGGCGAGTTGGGCCAGAAACAGCACGGTCACGCCTTCATACAGCGCGGTGCCGTTCTGATTTGCCGTGGCGCCAACGGTCAACACGAAGCTGTTGATTTCCTGCGGCACGCCCAGGTTCTCTTCGGAAACTCGCAGGGCGGTCGGCAGCGTCGCATTTGACGACGAGGTTGAGAATGCGGTCAGGATTACGGTTTTGATGCGCCGGAAAAAATCGATCGGCGACATTCTGGAAAGGAAATAGATCGATAACGAATAGACCCCGAACATGTGTATTGACAACCCGAGCAGCACGGTAACTACAAACCAACCCAGTGCCTGCAATAGGTCCAAGCCAAAGCGCGCCGTGTTGTTAAAGAGCAAACAAGCAACCGCGTAAGGCGCGAACTTCATGATGATCTCAATAATCTTGGCCGTGATTTCATAGAGCGCTTCGAGCCCGCGCAGCAGAGGCGCGGTAACGCTAATTGGAATCAGAGTGATGGCGATGCCAATGATCAAAGCAAAGAACATGAGGTGAAGCATGTTTGGCGTGCCGCCTGAAGTCGCGGCGCTCGGGTTTGAGGGCACACCGGCGACAGCGGCAATCGGATTGGTAGGCACGATTGTTTCCACCACCTGCATTAGCGGTGAGGGAACAGTGCCGGCTTTCTTTGCTGCCTCAACCTGCTTTGACGCGTCCGTGCCATAGCGTTGCTCGAGCGCCGCCTTGGTTGTGGCATCGATGCGCGTTCCCGGCTTGATAGTGTTGGCGAGCGTCAATCCGATTAGTACCGAGATGGCCGAAATCACCAAACAATATGCAAACGATTTCAGACCCACGCGGCCGAGTTTGCGAATGTCGCCAATGCCCGCAACGCCAACCACAAGTGATGAAAAAACCAGCGGCACTACAATCATCAACAACAGGCGAAGAAACAACTGGCCAATCGGCTGCGTGATGTTGTCGATGACCCAGACAACGCGCGGGTGATCGCCGCCAAACCGGTAGTTGACTGCAACTCCGGCGACGACACCGACAGCCAGGCCAATGAGAATGCGCGTGTGCAGGGGCCAACCCTTTGGCTTGTCGGGCGTCTCGTCATCGAGATCCGTGGTCACCTCACGCTCAAAAGCATCGGCGTCGAGCTGCGGTTTGTTCGAGTTGTCTTCGTTGTCTTTAGCCATTGATTTCGAGTTTCGAGTTTCGAGTTTGGGGTTGCGCCGTCCAGAGTGAGTTGAGTTCCGGTCGAAAGTATTAACCCGAAACTCGAAACTAGAAACTCGAAACTTCCTTACCTCCCCCAGCGCAACTTATCACGCAGCACGTCGAAATAGTTTCTATTCATCGGCTGAACGATATTGAAGGTAGTCTTACTTTTCCGAATCACAACTCGATCGTCGAGCTTCAGCGGAAAGCCAACTTGCCCATCCAGCGTTATCGCCACGTCTTCCTTGTCCGTCTTCAGCCGCGGCTCGATGACGGCGTCGTCGGGAACCACGATCGGCCGATTCGAAAGTGTGAAGGGACAAATCGGCGTGATTACGACCGCATTCATGGAAGGAAAGATAATCGGCCCGCCCGCGGAAAGATTGTAAGCAGTTGAACCGGTCGGCGTAGAAACAATCAAACCGTCGGCGCGAAATGAATTCACAAATTGGTCGTTGAGGTAGGCTTCGATTTCGATGATCCGCGCCAGCGCCGATTTGTTGATTACCACGTCGTTCAGGACGCGATGGATCGCCTGTGCCCGTTGCATCTCGCCGGGCAGTTGGACTGCGAGCATGACGCGTCGGTCCAAACGATAATTGCCGGAAAGAATCGACTCTAACGCGATGTACAACTCTTCGATGCGAAACTCCGCCAGGTAACCGAGCCCGCCAAAGTTAACGCCCAGCACCGGCACTTCGGTGTCAGCCACCATGCGCGAGGTCGCGATCATCGTGCCATCGCCGCCCAGCACCAGAACGAGATCCACATTGGCCGCAAGCTTCTCCGGCGGAATTTCGGCTACTGCGCAGCCTGTCTGTCGGGAGATGGCCTCGCGTTCAATTTCGGGTCCACCGACCAGCGTCAGGCCGCGCTCAGCCAGCCAGACAGTTAGTTCGCACATCGTTCTCAGCGCCTCGGGTTGATGGGGCTTGAGAACTACACCGACGCGTTTTATTGAGTTCGTCATCGTGCTGGCGACCAATCGCGTTTAGAAGCAAAACTGTAAGTGTTTAGGAAAACGGTCGCCATGGTAACTGCAAGCGCAGTTGAGGAGCAATATGCGAGCAGCGGGCGGCCTGCCCCCTTCCTGACCTGGAAGCTCCCGACATCAGCTCAAGGTTGGGAAGGGGGCAGGCCCCCGCCGACTGATTAACCCTGCTCGTAAAGAGCAAGGAATTCCACGTTGCCATCCGCACCGCGGAGCGGCGACTCGATTACGTTGCGCGCCAGCAGGCCCAGCTCTTTGGCTGCCTGATTCACTTCTGCAATTACGCGCGCGTGTTTTTCCGGATCGCGCACAATGCCGCCCTTGCCGACTTCACCGCGGCCAACTTCAAACTGCGGCTTGATCAGAACAATCAAACGACCATCAGCTTTTAGCAGTGGAACGATCGCGGGAAATATTTTCGTCGCTGAGATGAACGAAACATCCATCACGATCAGGTCGAAGAGGTTTTTGAAGTCAGAGGGCGCGAGGTAACGCGCATTGACGCCTTCCCTGACCTCGACTCGCGGATCAGTTCGCAAGCGCCAATCGATTTGATTGTGCCCGACGTCGATGGAAACCACGTTGCGCGCGCCGCGTTGCAGCAGACAGTCGGTAAAGCCACCGGTTGAAGCGCCAACATCAAGACAATCCAACCCGGTCGCATCGATAGGGAATTCACGTAACGCCGCTTCGAGTTTCAGACCGCCGCGACCGACGTAGCGCGACGAAGGTTCGTCGCCACCTTTGATTCGGATTTCGGCGTTGACTGAAATTGAGTCCGAAGGCTTATCGATGCGTTGTTCGTTAACCAGCACGACGCCGGCCATCACCATCGCCTGGGCCTTGGCGCGCGATTCAGCCAGACCGCGCTGGACGAGCAACTTGTCGATTCGCTCGGGCTGATCGGATTTCACGCCAGACAGTTTACTGCTTGTTAGGGTCTTTGTGGGCCTTCGAAGATTTCTCGAATGCGCGTCAGGTTGCGATCGCGGCCTTCGCGCTCCAACTGCTTAGCCAGACGGCGTGCCGCTTTGCGCTCTTCGTGACTTGATGGCCCGACCAGGACAGCGACGCGTCGAGCTACCGGCCTGCTCGTTTCATTCGCTGGAACCACGGGTTCGAAAACGGCCGGCGCCTTCGTCACTGCACCCGCAGTCTGCGCATTCGCAGGCGTAGTCTGTCGGACCTCGGGCAAGGCTGCCAACGCATCGCTGTTACCAGCCGGTTGGATGGCCATCCCCTCGACACCCGCAACAATACTTTCGTCAGCGACGAACGGCTGACTGGGTTGACGGTTGGCGTACGAGTAATAGCCTATGCCGACGAACACCCCGAGTAACATTGCACCGGCGATAGTCGCAGCAAATACCCAGCCGCGAGCAAACCGCCCCGGCGTTTGTTCTTCATAAAATTCAACTTGGTCAAGGGGTACGACTGGCCGCGCCGAGAGCACGGTGGCCTCGTCGTCAAAGTGAGGTTCTGGTAGCGGTAATTCAAGGCCGGTTTCAGCGGTCGTTATTTGTGATTCCATTTTGCTCCAAAATCCCAGCCTGCTCGCAGTTTAAGGCCCAATCCATTTGTCGAGGCGCTTATCTGTTAGCAAGCCGGGGGCCAAAAAGGAAAACGTAGCTAAGTGGTTGTAAAAACGAACGAGGAGCAAAGCGGGCAGGCATTATTAATGAACTGACCACTACCATATCGTGCATGAAAACAACGCGCCCGTCTGTTTCAGCAGCACGGGCGCGATTTGCTTTTGAATTGTGGCGGAAAACTAGCGGCCGACTTTTTGCGGTTTAGCGCGGCGATCATTCAACACGTCGATGCTCTCTTTAACGCGCATGTAAATGCCGTCGGCATCCAATCCGTATTTTGCAAGCAGCAATTTCGGATCACCATGCGTGACCAGCCGATCAGGAATGCCCATGCGCACTACGCGAACTTTGTCCTGCAGTCCATTCTCTTCCAGCAACTCCAACACAGCCGAACCAAACCCACCTGCCAGGTACGCCTCTTCAACGGTAACTATCAGCCGTTTAGTTTGTGCCAGGGCCAGCAAGAGTGGTGCGTCAAGCGGCTTCACAAAACGTGCGTTAACGACGGTGGCTTCTATCTTTTCTTTAGCCAGATTCTCGGCTGCTTGCAATGACGGATGGACCATCGAGCCGTAGGCCACGATTGCAATCTCGCCGCCGTCGCGCAGAATCTCTCCTTTGCCAATCTCCAGCAGCTTAGGCTCGACATCAATTGGCGCCCCGACGCCGCTGCCGCGCGGATAGCGCATGGCCGCTGGTCCCACGTGCTCGACCATGGTGAATAGCATGTCGCGCAACTCCGCTTCATCTTTCGGGGCCATCAGCACGAGGTTGGGAACGCTGCGCAGATACGCAATATCGAGCAACCCGTGATGAGTTGGCCCATCCCCACCGGCGACGCCGCCGCGATCGAGACAAAACTTAACGTTTAGATTTTGAATGCAAACGTCGTGAACCAACTGATCAAACCCGCGCTGCAGGAAGGTCGAATAGATCGCGCAAACTGGCGTCAGGCCTTCACATGACATGCCCGCGGCGAACGTTACGCAATGCTGTTCGGCAATGCCGACATCGAAAGAGCGATCGGGAAACTGTTCCAGCGCGGTACAAATGCCAGTGCCATCGGGCATCGCGGCCGTCAGCGCTACGATCTTTTCGTCCCGGCCCATCAACTCGGCCAACGTGTTGCCGAAAACGGTGGTGTAGGTTGGGGCTGCGGCCTGGGATTTAATGGCGTCGCCGGTCTTTAAGTCGAACGGGCCAGTGGCGTGCCAGCGATAGTAATCCTTTTCTGCGCGCGGATGGCCCTTGCCTTTAGTCGTCAACGCATGAACGATTACTGGTCCATCCTTAATCTGTTGGGCTTCGCGAAACGCGGCCACCAGCGCGCGCGGGTTATGACCATCGACGTAGCCGATGTACTTGAAACCCAGTTCATTCACCAGCGCTCCCGGCAACACCGCGGCTGCAATCGCATCCTTGACTGTCTTGGCAGCGTGATGCAGGCGCTCGCCGACTGAAGGAATCGCCAGCAGCTTTTCCTCAACTTCTTCTTTGAAACGATGGTACTGGTGTGCGCCGCGAATTCGATTCAAGTAACCAGTCAACGCGCCAACTGCCGGCGCTATCGACATCTCGTTGTCGTTGAGCACGACAATCAAGCGACTCTTGAGATGCCCGGCCTGGTTGATCGCCTCCATCGCCATGCCACCTGCGAGCGAGGCGTCGCCAATCAACGCGACCACGTGATAATCGTCGCCCTTGTTATCGCGCGCGATGGCCATACCGAGCGCCGCCGAAAGCGAAGTCGAAGCGTGGCCGGCGCCGAACGTGTCGTATTCCGATTCGTCACGCCTTAGGAAACCGCTGAGGCCACCATACTGTTTGATGGTCGGCAACTCGGCGCGACGTCCTGTCAAAATTTTATGAGCGTAGGCCTGGTGGCCCACGTCCCAAACCAAGCGGTCGCGTGGCGTGTCAAACGCGTAATGCAAGGCGACGGCCAGCTCGATCGCGCCGAGTGAAGCGCCGGTGTGGCCACCAACTCGCGACATTGTCTCGAGTATGTATTGCCGAATTTCGTCTGCGACTCGTTGGAGCTGTTCAACCGGCAGGCGGCGCAAATCCGCCGGAGAGTTTATTTGTTCGAGAAGATCCATTGGCGCGGTATTGTAGCGTGACGCTTCAGTTTTTTCCTACTCACAAAACTTTTACGATTTGCAGTCTTGCAGACGAGCGGCTGACTTCCCCTTCGTCTTTGTGCTGTAAAGTACTCTGCATTGCTTCAACAAGTCAACCGGTATCTTTCCAGACCAACTTCCCCGCTGCGCCGTCTAACAAAAAGGCAATACCCAGCTATTACTAATTACTAACTAAGGAGTTTTGACAAGAAATGTACTCAAGAAAAGGCTTAATGGCGGTCTTAGGAACTATCCTCGCGTTTGGCGCCGTTGTCGTCGCCCAACAAACTCAGATACCGTCGCCCGACGCCGGTGCTCGGCTTAGGAGCAGGTCAGAGCGATTGGCTGCCCGCGGTGAACGCAGGGGTCGTCGTGAAGGAATGGGACACCGGGGAGGCGCAGGTCACCTCATGCGCGAATTGAATCTCACCGACGAGCAGCGTCAGCAGGGACGCGCGATCATGCAGCGGCGTTTGGCAAGCACGAAGTCGCAGCGTGAAGAGTTGTTCGCGCTGCGCGAGAAACGCATTGCTGGCACCTTTACTGCCGACGATGAAACCCGCGCCAAGGCTTTGCGTCAGGAGATGCGAGCGAGCATGGCGGGCGTCCGCGCTGAGATGGAAGGAATCTTGACGGCGGAACAGAAAACCAAACTTGAGCAGCTGAAGCAGGAGCGCAAAGCGAAGTTTGAGCAGCGCATGAAAGAACGGCATGAACTTCAAAACAAGAATCAGCAGTAAGCTGCCGGCGATTGGTCGAGAGAAAAGCCTGAACACCGATGCGTGTCCAGGCTTTTCTATTGTGGCTTAGACTGGGTCTTAAGTGGCATAGACTTTAGTCTGTGGGTTCCGAGACCACATACCAAAGTTTGCGCGCAGACTTCACTCTACCTTCGCAACCAGCACAGACTAAAGTTTATGCTACCGGAGTCTATGCTACCGGCCGATGTTGACCGTTTGCGGCGCAGTCGTTGCGCAACACAGACTGCTGGATTCCAGATTGTCCTTGAGGACCACAAAAGCTTCCCATTCGTTGCCGTCCGGATCCTGCACCCAGGTCTTGTCCTGCGTCGCGTAGCAGCAGTTGGTCTGCATTTCATCGCGCGTAATTAGTCCCGCATCTGCCCATTGCTGGCGCTTTTGCAGAACGTCAGCCGTCGAGCCCAACTGAATGCCCAGATGCGACAGCGCGCCTCGTTCGCTAAATACCCCCTCGTTCAAGGTCAGGTTCAGGGGCGGATTCTGCACGTCGAATTTCGCGTAGCCCGGCCGCACCTTGCTCGGCTCGATGCCCAGCATCCTTCGGTAGAATTCGATACTTCGCCCCACATTTCGCACATTCAGCGCCAAATGCGCCTTCAACGCCCGCACTGTTTGCTTGCTTTCCATGTCGTCCTCCTCTATATTTCATATTCGGATAAGCGAATGTGATGGCACGTTACCCCAGCACCCACATATCTGTCAAGGCGCATGTGAAGTTTTTTTTATGGCTGGCAAAAAAGTTCAGATTAGGGGGTTGGTCAAGCCCGATTGGCCGGCGGTGCGGGCCATCTACCTGGCAGGAATCGCCACCGGTCACGCCACTTTTGAGACCAAAGCGCCAGCGCGGGAGGCTTGGAACGAGGCTCATTTCCCTGCCCCCAGAATCGTTGCAGTTTCAAACGGACAGGTAATCGGCTGGGCGGCGCTGAGTCGGGTTTCAAGTCGTGCGGTCTATGCCGGAGTAGGAGAGGTGAGCGTCTATGTCGCAAATGAAACACGCGGGACTGGAGTCGGACGCGCGCTGTTGACAAGACTTGTTTCAGATTCGGAAAGCAACAATATTTGGACGCTCCAGGCGAGCATCTTTCCGGAGAATACTGCTAGTCTCGCGCTACACAAGTCGTGTGGGTTTCGCGAGGTTGGCAGGCGCGAACGAATTGGCAAGCTGGAGGGTGTTTGGCGCGACACGATCCTCTACGAGCGGCGCAGTGACATCGCAGGCGCCGGTTGAAATTGATTTCAACGCCTCCGATTTGAACGCCTGATCCGGATAGAACTCTGCTGGGATTCTCAGTAAATTCAAAGGAAAAATTACCCGGAAATTCAGATGAAAAAGGAACTCCTGATGGCTCAGAATCGTAATACTTAGCCACGGGCACATTATAAAAAAGACGCATGCCGAATAACGAAGACAACATCGCTTTTCTCTTCAAAGCACTGGCAGACCGGACTCGTTTGCGATTGATCAATCTTATCGGCGAAGACGAGGTTTGCGTGTGTTTCTTCGTCGAAGTTCTGAAGATTAATCAACCAAAAATCTCCCGGCATCTCGCTTACTTAAAACGAGCTGGTGTCGTTTCAGCGCGCCGCGACGGCAAGTGGATTCACTATCGGATTACGGAACCACGCGACCCGCACGCAGCGAGAATTTTTCGCGAAGTGAGAACCTGGCTGGCCGGGCACCCGGCCATGCAAAGCGATCGCGCTCGCCTGGCAAAGATATGTTGCGCGCCACGGCTTCCCGTACAGCTACAAAGAGCACCACGACCTGTCAGCATGACGGCCTAAACCCGGAAAGAACCAGGAAGGAAGTAGGAAATGGTTAATTAGAATAATTCGCTCACCACAAAGGCACGAAGAACACAGAGGACGCACAGAGAATCACTTGAGACCAGGCCTTGGCTACTTGAATGCCTGCCTTGACAATATTCACCTGCCGACTAGAATAATTTTTCGCGGGTTCGCCGGAGATGTGGCCGAGTGGCTGAAGGCGGCGGTTTGCTAAACCGTTAAGGG
>JBDTTW010000255.1:0-3842 GCA_039930405.1 bacterium | reverse complement strand
TTTGACGGCGCCGATGTCGAGCTTTACAGCGTGCGCTTCTCGAGCAAGAAAAAAGGCTGGGTGGTTGGTTCAGTCAGCAAGAACGATCGCGTCACCGACAGCATTCTGCTTTACACGGAAGACGGCGGCGAAACCTGGCGCCGTCAGCGCGCACCGAGCCGCCTGGAGTTGATTCATATTGAGTTTGCCAGTGACAAGCGAGGCTGGATTGTCGGCACGGGCGGCACAATTCTTACCACCGTCGACGGCGGACTGAGCTGGACAAAACAGGAGTCAAACACGGCAGGGACAATTTATCATCTCGATTTTCGTGGTGAGAAAAGAGGCATCGCAGTCGGCGAGCGTGGCACGATTCTGCGAACGATTGACAGCGGAACTACCTGGACACCCGTAACGATTAAGACGCGCGCGACGCTGTTGAGTGTTCAGTTCATCGATGACAACAGCGGTTGGGCGATCGGTCGCAGCGGGACGATCCTGCGCACCGATGATGCCGGCGCTACCTGGGTCGAACAGGAATCAGGGACGAAACAAAATCTCTACGGATTGTATTTTGTGAAGAGGGCCGGCTGGGCAGTGGGCGGCGACGGTATGTTGCTTCGTTATCAGCAATAGCAGCAGCACAAACATCCGGTCAGCGTGGTAGTTGGGATAGCGTCGTTCCAAAAAGATCTAGTGGACCTGGGCAAAAAAGGAAAGGCCCGAATGCGAGTCGTACCTAATAGACAACCGCGCTCGCTTGATTTGGCATCTTAGAGTTGAAGTTAATTGGATGGCCGTAGGTTATAATGGTCACCGTAACTTCGTTCCTCCTGTGATTACGCCCGGCGCGAAAGCCGGGCGTCTTTTTTTTGCGTAAAGCAAACTGTTAGTTTGCGGTTGCGGGGGCATTCATCTCTTGCCATCAGGACGTCGGTTGGCAACCATCGCAAACTAACAGTTTGCTTTACTCTCGAGTGCCGGTGAAAGTGAGTGCCGGCGCATCCTGCAGGTGGATCGTTCCTTCCATCTGACTGTCGGTCACTTCAGCCGAAATGTTAGCCTCAATTGCATGTCCAGCCACGTCTAACGAGACGACGGCGGTTAACGATTCACCAGCAACGGCTGCCGATAACAACTTGCCGCTGCCCATTTCCGATTCAACTCTTCCCGAGAGGCCGTTTGCACCCGGCGTTAGCGTTAAAGTCGCGGGAATGCTTTGTCCCAGCGGAGTGTCGATTTGCAGAGACCAGTTGCCGGCATACCGAGCGATTGATTCTTCCGACGACCCTTTATTCATGTCCTTCTTTTTTCCTGCGGTGTCATAAAACTGAATATCCTGGGCATAAGGCTTGATTTGTTCGGTCAACTGGGCCGCGTCGCCCACAATCACAATCGCCGCTTCATCCGGCCTTACGTACTTGTTTGCAACAGTCTGAATCTGCTCGCGAGTGACCATCTGAATATTGCTGCGATAGGTATCCAGATAGTTGTCGGGCAAACCAAACATTTTGATCTGCAACAGTTGATCGATTAGGCCTTCCTGAGTTTCCAGGCGAATCGGAAACACGCCGGTCAAATAAGATTTGGCATCGGCAAGTTCTTTTTCCGAAACCGGCTCGCTGCGAATTCTGCCCAGTTCATAAAAGAATTCTTTGAGAGAGTCACCGGTTACCGGCGTCCGGACCTCGGCCGTCGCGCGAAACGTTCCCGCCGTGCGGCGCGCGTCGAGGCTCGAGTAAGCGCCATAGGTGTAGCCCTTTTCTTCGCGCAAATTCATGAACAAGCGCGACGAAGCGTTGGCGCCGAGCACGGTGTGCATGACCAGCAGCGGAAAATAATCAGGACTGGTGCGGGTCATTCCGATGTTGGCGATAACGATATTCGCTTGCGCCGAGCCGGGACGATCGATGACGTAGGCGCTACGAGACGTCCGCTTAGGCGGAGCAGGGAATTCGTCACCGGGGACCTCACCCGGTAGCCAGCTACCAAAAAGACTTTCAATCCGCTTCAGCAACGAATCGTGTTCGACATCGCCGGCAACCAGCAGCACCGCGTTATTGGGAATGAATTTGGAGCGATGAAACTCGATCAACTTCTCACGCGTGGTCGCGTCTATGGCTTCAGGAGTAGGGGCGGTGACTGAATACGGATGCGCCCCAAACATCAGCTTGGCGACCATCTCGGTTGCCAGGAATGACGGTTGGGCCCGCTGCTGCTTCAAACTCTCTTTGGTATTTTGTTTGGTGAGTTCAACTTCATTCTCGGGAAATACAGGCCTTAGCGCCACGTCTGCGAGCAGCTCAAGAATCTCGTCACTGAAAGTTGTCAGCGAGGAAGCAGCGACAGTGGTGTAGTCGGAATTGGCGCCTGCCTGCAACGTTGCGCCCAGGCGTGCGACTTCGTCGGCAATCTCGCGACTCGTGCGCGACTGTGTTCCTTCGGTCAGCAAACCGGTAAGCATGTCGGCGAGCCCGGGGAGTTCAGCCGGATCGTGCGCATCGCCGCTGCGCATTGCCAGCCGATAACTGACCAGCGGCAGGCGCTGATCTTGCACGACCAACACGAGCAGTCCATTCCGGAGCGTCGTTTCCGAAGTGGTCGGCAGCTTGATCGGTCGCGGTGGTAACGGGGGCGGCGGTTGTTTGAGAATTTCCGTTTGTGTGTTCGTCATTAAGTATGCAAAGGACCGGACCCGCGTTCAATTTGTTGCGACGGATCGGCTGGCTGTTGTTCGGTTCGATTCTCGGTTTCGGCAACAACGCCGCCGCCATTGCTGGGGGGTTGAGTGGGCGGTTGCGCTGGCACTTGAGGCGCTGGGGCAGCAGGTTGTTGCGGGTCACCTGGGGGCTGTGGCGACGCGGCCGCTTCCACCTGCGACCCTTCGCTTAACGCCGCAGGCACGATGTCCAGCACGACGCGGTTGTCAATATCGAGAAAGCGTTCGACTGAACTGCGGATTTGTTCCGGCGTAATGGAAAGGTAGTGATCGAGTTCAGAGTCCATCAGCGTCGGGTCATTATCATAGAGTGTGTACTCCGCAAGCCGCTGCGCCCGATACATTGTCGATTGACGGCCGCGAACGACGTCGTTGCAAAGCGAGTTGCGCAGCTTCTCCATCTCTTCAGCGGATGGACCGGAAGCTCGCAGCGCCTTAATCTCGGCAAAAATCTGATCGCGGATGGTCGCGACTTCTTCGCCGGGCTTTGGCAAGGCAAAGATGTAGAGAGCGGAAGGGCCGCGCCTTTCGTCGATGCCGCCCTGAATCGACACGACCGATTCGTCGCCCTTCACCAGCTTTTGGTAAAGACGCGAACTGTCGCCTTCGAACAACAAGTCGGCCGCCAGTGACAGCGCATAGAAATCGGGCGTGCGGCGCGGCGGGATTTTCCAACCAAGCACGAAAGCAGGAGCGGGAGCGAGCTGGTCAGGAAAAACTTCCTGGGTGCTGGCCACATCTTCAGGTTCGCTCACATCCGCGCCAGGCGGCGGTGGCTGGCTGGGAATGCCTGCGAAATATTTGTTGACCAGCGACGTCGCTTCCGGTTCTTCAAAGTCGCCAACCATCGTTAGCACGGCATTATTTGGCGCGTAATAAATGCGGAAAAACTCCTGCACGTCGTCGATCGTGGCAGCGTCAAGATCTTCCATAGAGCCGATGGTTGAATGGGCGTTGGCGGGGTTCTTGAAAATCAATTCATTAATGCGCAGGAACGCATTCACATAGGGCTGGTTGTCATAACGCAAACGCTTTTCTTCCTGCACCGCGTTTCGCTGGTTGTCCAGATTTTCCTGAGTCACTTTAAGCGAACGCATGCGATCACTTTCAAGCCACAATGCCAGCGGCAGGTGACTGGCAGGCA
>JBDTTW010000254.1:0-8505 GCA_039930405.1 bacterium | reverse complement strand
CAATAAAAACGTCGCCGCCGCGCACGTTCTCATCGATTTGAAAATTAAACTCGCCGTCGGAGAAGCGCTCAGTAAAAGCGTGCCCCATGTCGCAACCCAGATGACGCGCAATCTCCTCCGCCAGTTTCGGGTTTGCGTTTCCCGAAAAAACCTTGATGCCGCCGGTTGTGCTCATAAGTAGCTTAAAGTTTCGAGTTTCGAGTTCAGAGTTTCGAGTTTCAAGTTTTTTTGTGCAATGACGCGAAACTCTGAACTCGAAACTCGAAACTTTTAGATGGCTGGGGCGGGAGGATTCGAACCTACGAATGCCGGCTTCAAAGGCCGGTGCCTTACCACTTGGCGACGCCCCAATATCGAATCAGAATTTAAAGAGCGTACGAACGAAATAACTCATCGCCGATCGCGCGCCGGTATTCGTTCCGAGACACTGTAACACAAGGGAATATCCGCCAACCCGCTTCAGAATTAATTTTTTTGAGCGCCTGCTGCTGAGAGTTTTTGTCGGCAAAGACACCAAGGACGCTCGACCCGCTTCCCGTCATTAAAGCCCCTTGCGCGCCGACCGCAAGCAGCAGGTCTTTCGCTCTTCCAATCTCAGGATAAATATCAAAGATCACGGACTCGAAATCGTTCGCAAAACCGTTGCGCAACCACGGCGGCGAATCATCCGAAACGACCTCATTTTGCGAACTGGAAAGAATAAATTCCGAGGTATCGCTTGTCAAGGGAGCAGCCTGAAGCGATGAGTATGCGTCGCGCGTGGAAACGTTGGCACTCGGCGCAATGATAATCAGTTGGTGCGCGCCCGAATCCGGCAGCGCGGACAACGTGATTCCAGTACCGGTTCCCAGCATGGAACCGCCAAACAAAAAGAACGGCACATCGGTACCGATCAGGGCCGCTATTGTGACCAAATCAGTTGCGCTGGCAGCGACCTGCCAAAGGCGCGCCAGCGCTAATAACGCGACTGCAGCATTCGATGATCCGCCACCGAGACCAGCTTCCGCCGGGATGTTTTTTTCGAGTTGTACACGCGCGCCCTTACGAATCCCATACCTGTCCCGCAAAGCGTGCGCGGCGCGAACAATAAGATTCCGATCGTCGGTCGGAATTTCCGGGTCGCTGCAAGTCAACGCTATTTCTCGATCCTCGCTGACTTCAAAACTGAGCCGGTCGTGCAGCGAGATTGTCTGTAACGTGGTTCTTATTTCGTGGAGATTGTCTGGACGCTTGCCAAGAATGCGCAAACTCCAATTGATCTTGGCAAAAGAAGGAAGGCTAAGAGACTGGTTCACGTGGGCGACGACTATAGGTCCGACAGGCTTAAGTTTGTCGCTCCATCCTACTTCAGTTAGTCAACAAATTGAAGTTCAAGGACGACGCACTAACGAGTGAGGAAGACCTGCGTCACATAGACGCTGCCATCGGCTGCAACATAACTGCCGATCGCTGAAGACTGAAATCCGATGTAGAGAATGTTGGCTCGGTGCCCACCAGACGTCATCCAGCGCTCGACTGCAAACGCGCCCGGATCGGCAAAGCCTTTGTTGAAGGCGATGTTCTCGGCAAGCACTCTAAAGTGGAGCAGGCCCAGCGCGCGACCACGGTCTTTCGGCTCCAAACCTTCCGGCGTTTCATGAGCAAAGTAGCCACGGCGGGCCATATCTTCGGAATGCATTCGCGCCATTTTGCAAAGCAATGGATCCCAGGCAAGTGGCTGCAAACCGTTTTGCACGCGCGCTTCGTTTGTCTTGTCAAAAGCGGTGCGTTCGATTGTGGTTGCGTCCTCGAAGGCAGGCATTGCAAGCGCGGCTGGCGCATGCGCTGATGAAATCGCAGCTAAAGGGTCTGCGACGCGCCTTGGTCTCGAAACGGTATTGCCGAGAGAACTGGATATCAGCCGGGCCACCGGTTGAGCTTGCGCGGTCTGAGCGGAAGACGATTGAGCAGCGGCCAGAAAACTAGTCGCTATGACTGCAAGCGTGAAAAAGGAGGAGACGAGCTTGCGACAGGAGCGCCGCGGAGGATTTATGGTTTTCATTTACGAAGAGCTGTGCCTGGCGGAAGCCACGCGCTGGGCCTTGAGGTAGGCGGTTGAAAGAAAAGACCAGGGCCGGGGCAGGCGGGTCAGAAGAAGTCACTTGCAGACTAGCAAAGTATTAAACCAAGATCAACACTTCTTCTTCAGCAGGAATTAGGCAGATTTTACTGGGGGATCCGGCAAGTTCTCGTTCGCAGCAAAACGCCGCACCGCCACGTCCCAGGCGCGGCGAACGGGATAGGCATAAAGCAGCACGGCTATCGCAACGACACCGCCGGCGTAGGTGTAAAAGTCGTTGCCGGTGAAAAGCGTGCCACTGAAACCGATGAGAGCGACCAACACGGCCAGTAACGCTACCTGGATCGTCGTTCGTTGCAACGTCGCCAAAAGGCCGACGGGTCCGCGCAATCCGCCGATATCCTGCAGCCGCATGGCTGAGAACCTCGTCCGGCGCAGCGCGATTGAACTCAAACCGAAAATCAAAATGCAAATGCGCACCGCCATATCCAGCGATGGGTTGGTTCGTTGCGTAAGAAATTTCTTGCTGAGGTAAGCAACAACGCAAAGCAACACGACGCCAATCAACAGAGCCAGCACCGTCCGCGCAGTCGCAGTGTGCCGGCGGCCTAACTCGCTTGTCACCTCGGGAACTTTGACTGAACTCTCCATGCGTTTCTCTCCGGCGGTTATGATCCGCTAAGTCACTCCGTTCAGCAAGCGCTGGTAACGCAAACTATTATTCGCGGTCGTGCGTAACGCAGACTCGTGGTTATGTGATCTCGGTTTCGCCATTGTTGCTTGTCTTGTACCACCGCAAACTAACAGTTTGCTTTACGCTCCGCTACATCGAAAAAAATGGCCCGCTGTCTCAAGTTACAGCGGGCCGCAATTCGTATCTGCTGGTTGTCGCCTACGGTTTGATTCCCGGAGGCGGCGTAGTGGTAGGCGTCGCGTTGGCAGGCTGACCCGGGTTTTGAACTGGCGCCCGCGAGCGTTGATTGCTGGGTGCGGGCCGCGTGCTACGCTGAACCGGCGCCATCGGCGTTAAGTTAGACGGCAACTGTCCATTGTTCTTCACGGCTTCATCAATCAAGTCGTTAGTGCCTTCCTTCTTATCTTTACTAATCAGCACGCCATCGCCGTTAACTGTAATGTCGGCTCGTCCTGAAACCTGTTGCATCAGGTTACCCATGAATCCAGGCTTCTCAGCGGGCATAACGTTTTTGCGTGCCGGGTTCGGTTCTGGAATTGGCGCGCCGATAATCGACAACTGCTCTTTTGCTTTTTCGCCGTAATCGCTGTTGGGGAAATTACGCAACAGCTCCTGATAGTATTTGGCAGCTTCGTCCGGCTCTTCCTCGAGTTGGTAAGTTGTTGCCAGGCGAAACAAAACTTCGTCGCGCAGCGAGAAATTTGGGTACTTATCAATTATCTCTTTGAGACGAGACTGCGAACCTTTGAGTCCGGTGCCGCGTCCCTTGTTGTAGCGTGCTTCGTAATAGAAACGCGCCACGCCAAGGTTGTGCATCGCCAGGCTCTCCTGCGTCTCACGCAGGTGATCTTCAACGATCGGGCGCAGCCTGGTGTCCGGATACTGTTGCAGCAAGGCTTTCAGACGTTGCTCGGCTTTGCGCGCATGCGTGATATCACGATCAGACAGGCCCATCTGTCGCATTTCAGCTTCCGCAACCTTGAGCATGGCATCGTCGGCCAACGGGTCGGTCGGGAAAAAAGTCAGCCAGTCCAGATAAGCCTGGGCGGCCTGGATCAACGACGCGCTGGTTCCCTCAAGATAAAAAGAATCGGCAATGGCTAGTTTTGCAAGTGGCAGAAATGCCGAGTCAGGGTACGTGTTTACGATCGTCGAGAACAGCAGACGCCCGGTTTCGTGATTACCCTTCCTTACTTCTTTTGCAGCTTCTTCAAAAAGCACTCGATCCCGACCGGCAGCAACGGTGCCTGTTAACTCTTCGTACTTGTCGTTGCCGCCGCCACCGCCAAATAGGCCGAACAGGTGGCCGCCCTTTTTCTTCTGCTTACGCGAACTGCCGGATGAAACAGCAGCGGTGGTGCGCGCGCTCGCAGTCGACTGCAGACCGGCTTCAACTCTGGTGTTGACCTCTGCTACGGACGTTTCCAGGCGATCAAGAATCGTATGATCGTATTTGTCTGAGCGTTCCTGCTTCGAACGGATATCGTTAACCTCAACCAGGATCGAACTCACCTCTTTATCGAGACTACGCAACCGTTGGCGCGGGTCGTCAAGGTTCTTCTTTTCCTTATCATTCGCCTCTCCCAACGAGGAAATCGCGCTGCTCAGCGATCGGCGCATTGCTTCGAGTTTCGAACGCATGATGTCAATGCGCTGAACTGTGGACAAATCGCTTGCGGCCTGCGGCCAAGCCGCCCCGGCCAGGGCGAAAATCAACGCCGCGCAAATCATCAATTGAACAGGAAAACGATAACGCATAAATAACCTCCGAAAAATCAACAACCCTAACTATTACTTACTAAAACTTTCAGCGGCGCGAGCAACAAATCTTTCCAGCGCAAGCTTTGCTAGACCCACTGAATGGTCGCTTCGCGCAATTCCCGGACGGCAGCCTCGGGATCAGATTTCCCGAAAACCGCCGAACCCGCCACGATGATTTCCGCGCCGGCCTCAACGACCGCGGCGATGTTCCCGGAATCTATACCGCCGTCGATTTCAATTCGCGTGGACAATTGTCGGTCGGCGATCATGGCTTTCAAGCGCCGCACCTTCTCAATCGAAGTGGGAATAAAACTCTGGCCGCCAAATCCAGGATTGACCGACATCACCAGCACGTAATCAGCAAAAGGCAGCACCTCTTCCAAACTGCCAACCGGAGTACCCGGGTTAATCACAATGCCGGCCTGCGCGCCCGCGGCCTTGATCGATGCGAGCGTTCGATGCACGTGCGCATCTGCCTCAACGTGGATCGAAACCATTTTTGCTCCGGCGGCGACAAACTGTTCTGCATATCGCCCTGGCTCGGAAATCATCAAATGGGCGTCAATCGGCAATTTCGTCGCGCGCGCCAGCGACTTTACCACCGGCAAACCCACAGTGATGTTCGGTACAAAGTGTCCGTCCATTACATCGACGTGCAGGATGGCCGCCCCGCCCCGTTCCACTGCTTCAATCTCTTCGCCGAGCCGCGAAAAATCCGCGGACAAGATCGAAGGCGCAATGTCGATGGTCCTGCTCATCTTTTATCGATTCGCTTCGCCCCGCAGCTCAGACCCTAGGGAATTTCCGGTTTCGGCTTTGTCGGGGAAGGCTTCGCAAGTGGCGGACGCCGGTTCTCGTTACCACGGTTCGCGTTGTTGTTAATGATCAAGGCCGGACGGTTTGAGTTTAAGTTTGTTCCCGCATTCACGTTGCCGGCATTGGCGTTGCGATTCGGCGCGCGATTGTTGTTTGTGTTCCGATTTCCGTTGGCGTTCGAGTTGTCGTTTGCGTTCTTATTTGTATTCTTGTTGCGCTTTGGTTTGTTCTCGTTCCCAGCTGCTGCTTCGTTCGCATTTGCTGGCTTGGTTGTCTCGACAGCAGGTTTTTCAATCACTGCCTCCGACGCCTCGCCTTCTTTCGCTGTACGGCTGATGTCCATCGCCACGGTCTGTCCGGCCTTGACGACTTCACCGGCGCGCGGCACTTGGAACAAAACTGTGTCGGCCTTCAGTTGATTGCTGGGCCTGGTGGCGCGCACGCGATAGTTGAGTCCCGCACCTCCAAGAACGCGTTCCGCCTCAAACCGATCTTTTCCAACTACGTCGGGTACTTTAACTTCAGGACTGCGGAGAGAAAGGTAAACGGTCGTGGCAAGACCAAAGAGAAAAACAATCGCGATGGCGATTACGATGCCGAGCCGTCGAAGTGCCGAGAATATCCCGGTGGCCGTATTCACTGATGCTGATCTCCAAAAGGGCCGGCTACTCCAGCGCGCTGACTTCAGGTTGCGCAGTCTAACATTCAGCAGCGACCCTCGCAAAGCAACCGCTTATTTGCTGCCGTCAATTCGCCGTTGCAACGAAGCCACAAAAAAACCATCGCTATCGTGGTGTTGTGGCCAGGTTCGGGAAGTTCCGGCGCTGCCTGGCAGGTTACTCACCTGCAAAGGCAGCAGCGAAAAGTGGATGTTGTTTTCAAGGAACGGTTGCACGACCGATTCGTTTTCTTCCGGCTCGACTGAACAGGTCGAGTAAACTAATCGCCCGCCCGGTTTCACCAGCGCGGCCGCGTTCAGGAGCAGCCGCTTTTGCCGCGAGGCCAAATCGTCGATGTCGTCGGCTGAGATGCGCCAGCGGATCTCAGGGTTGCGCCTCAACGTCCCGGTTCCCGAGCAGGGCGCATCAACCAACACCCGATCAAAGGCGTTTTCTCTGAACGGCAGTGGTTCCAGCCCGTTGACAGTCACACAGTGAACATTCGACAAACCGTGCTGTTTTGTTGTGTCTCTGACGGTCCGCAAACGATGGGCGTAAAGATCAGAAGCGATTACGACCCCGGTGTCTTTCAGCGCAGCCGCGATTTGTGTGGTCTTACTGCCCGGCGCCGCGCATAAATCCAGGACGCGCTCGCCGGCTTGAGCGTCCAACACTTGTGCCACCATTTGTGACGCTTCGTCTTGAACATAAATCTGGCCGCCGGCGACGAATTCAGCAAACAACGGTTGGTTATCCGTGATTCGCCACGCGTGTTCGGCAATTCTGGACGGTTCCAGTTTCGCGCCAGGCGCGCGCAGCCGCGTGATCACTTCGTCTTCGGACGCGCGCTGAGTTACGACGCGAAATGCGATTGGCGCCTGCTGGTTGTTAGCTCGGGCAAACGCCTCAGTTTCTTCTATTCCAAAAGCCCTGGTCCAACGGTCGATTAACCAAACGGGATGCGAAGTAATAACCGCGAGTCGCTCAAGTGGATCGGAGATGCTCTGCGCCGGGTCAACGTCGGGCTCGCGCGCGGCCTTTCTCAAGACTGCGTTGACTAATGCTCCGGCCGAGCGCAGGCGCGCGCGATGAACAAGATTTACAGACTCGTTCACAATGGCCGAAGGCGGCACGCGCGACAGGAAGCGTAACTGATAAAGACCGAGCCGCAGGATTAGTCGAATGGCAACGTCGAGATCCGCAGCCGGTCGTTTGGTGAAATGCTCGGCCAAACGATCGAGCCAAAGCTGCCAGCGCAATACGCCCATCACCAGTTCATGGCACAGCGCGCGATCTCTTGGTTCTAACTCTGGTTCTTTTTGGGCCAGCAGGATCGAAGCGTAGGCGCCGTCTTCGACGCGCAAAAGGATTTCAAACGCCGCCAGCCGTGCGGGTGAGACGGTATTAGTCCTGGCCAAAGCGGTTGCCAATCTTGAGGTGTGTGCCGTTGAGGAAATCTCTGGCGAGCAAGCGGCGCTTCCCTTCCAATTGCAGCTCGAGTAAACGCAGTGCTGTTTTTTCTCCGCAGCTCACAATTAGTTCATCGCCATGAGCCGCAAGCACTTCGCCCGGCGCCGCAGTTTCGCTGTGATCGTGCACAGCAGCTTTCCAAACAATCAACCGTTGCGAGTTCCAATGAGTGTAGGCGTTGGGCCAGGGCTGGAAACCTCGAACGCGCCGTTCAATCTCCTGAGCCGTGGTGGTCCAATCAATCACGCCGGTCGCTTTCGTCAGTAGCGGCGCAAAGGTCGCCTTGCTGTCAGCCTGGGAAACTGGCTGGAGTTCATCAAGACGTTTAAGTGTTTCGCCAAGTAACTCAGCGCCGGATTCCGCCAAACGTTGCATTAGCTCGGGCGCAGTTGTTGCTGGGTCGATCTGCATTTCCCCTTGCAACAAGATCGGGCCGGAATCGAGTTCCTCTGCGACGAACATCGTCGTCACGCCAGTCTTCTCTTCGCCATTCACGATCGCCCAATTGACTGGCGCGGCGCCGCGGTAGCGCGGCAATAAAGAAAAGTGGACGTTGATGCAACCCCGGCGCGGCGCAGCCAAGTATTCGGCAGGAAGAATGCGACCGTAAGCGACAACAACCCCAAGATCGGCGTGGTAGGAAGCAAACAAGTCTTTCGATTCTTTGATTCTAATTTTCGGCGGCTGTTCGACCTTGAGTCCATTTGCGAGCGCAAACTCCTTGACCGCCGGTGCATGCATTTTGTCGCCGCGCCCGGCCGGCTTGTCAGGTTGAGTCCACACGGCAACAACCTCGTGACCATCGCTCAGCAAACGCTGTAACGATGGCACGGCAGACTCAGGCGTGCCCATGAAAACAATGCGCATGATTCTGTCTACAAGCAAAGAGCGTGGGCATGCCCGCCTTCCTGACCTGAGAGAGTACGAAACCCGTCTTTTTCATCAACCTTGAAAGCCACTCACTCAATGAGTAGCGACAAGGAGTAGTCAGCTCACGGTCAGGAAGGCGGGCATGCCCCCGCTCTTGTTTTTTCAGATAGCGGCCC
>JBDTTW010000253.1:0-17620 GCA_039930405.1 bacterium | reverse complement strand
TTTCGTGTTATTTCGTGGACAGTTTGTCTCCATTAAATCCCATCTTCTATGTCAGCAATCAATCTAATTCTCCTTCTGGCCTCGGTTCTCTTCCCATTCACCCCTTCGCATTGGGCGACGGCCACTCGGACTAACCAAGACGGTGTACTTCAATCACCTGACGAGAAGCATCTGAAGAATATAAAGCAGCTAACCTTTGGCGGCGAAAACGCGGAGGCGTATTTTTCAGCTGACGGAAAACAGCTAATCTTCCAATCGACGCGTGATGGCCGCGAATGCGATCAGATTTATACGATGAATCTGGATGGCTCGAATATTCGTTTGATTTCCACTGGCAACGGCCGCACGACGTGTTCCTACTTTTATCCAAATGGGAAGGAAATTCTTTACTCATCGACGCACCTTGGCACGAAGGAGTGTCCGCCGCGTCCCGATTTTTCAAAAGGGTATGTCTGGGCCATCTATCCCTCGTTTGATATTTTTACCGCGCGTCCTGACGGTTCTGAGCTGAAACAATTGACCGACACGCCGGGCTATGATGCTGAGACGACGATCTCGAAACAGGGCAAACTGGTTTTCACGTCGATGCGTGACGGCGATCTCGATATCTACACGATGGATGGAAACGGCAAACACGTGCGGCGTTTGACAACTGAGCTTGGTTATGACGGCGGTCCATTTTGGTCTTATGACGGCAAGCAGATCGTTTATCGCGCTTATCACCCGCAAACCGAGAAAGAAAAATCAGATTATTTGGATTTGCTAAAGCAGAATTTGATTCGACCTTCGACCCTGGAAATTTGGGTAATGAACGCGGATGGTTCAAACAAGCGGCAAGTCACTCGCAACGGCAAGGCTAACTTCGGGCCGTATTTCTTTCCCGACGGCAAACGCATCATCTTTGCTTCCAACATGGACGATCCAAAGGGGCGGAATTTCGATCTCTACCAGATCAATGTTGACGGAACGAGTTTGGAACGCATTACCTTCAACGACACGTTCGACGGTTTCCCAATGTTCTCGCCTGATGGAAAGAAGCTGGTGTTTGCTTCAAACCGCAACGCGAAAACCCGCGGCGACACCAACATCTTCATTGCCGATTGGGTTGAATAAGGCCCCGGCCTTCCCGGCAGGGATGTTTTCCACTACACTTTGCCACCGACGCCGACGCCTGAGTTACACAACTCAGTAAATTACTATTCCTCGCCTGACAAACCTCTAAGGAGAACCCTCATGAATAAGCCTATCCCCCCAGCCACGTTTCACAATATTCGTCCCCCAAATAACAATTACACGTACTTCGAAGACCGGCTGAACCACGCATTCCTACCACTGGCGACCAGCTTTGAACGCGTGAACGCAGGATGGATGGCCGATTTCGCGCTGCTCGCTTATGGCGATAAAACATTCATCCAGAAGAAGCTGGACGACTCCGGTCTCACAGCCGACGGCTTTGTAATGGAATACTTCAACCGCGACACGACCCAATGTTTCGTCACCCACAACGATAAATGCGTCGTGGTCTCGATACGCGGCACCGAGATTGATAACTTTTACGGCGCCTTTACTGATTGGCTGCGCAACTTTGAGTTAAAGCGCGTGCCGGACGACTCAGGCGGAATGGTGCATGAGGGGTTTATTAAAGACATGGCCGCGGTTTGGAATGACCGGAACGGCGTGCAGGGTCTTAAGAGTTACCTGCAACCGCTGCTGGCGGGCGGCACACGTACACTTTGGATCACGGGCCATAGTCTGGGTGCGGGTTTAGCCACGCTCGCAGCGGAACGTGCAGCGCGTGATGCGGGCTTTGACGTGCGCGGCGTTTACACCTACGGCTCGCCACGAGTTGGCGATGTTCAATTCAAACAAAACTACGAAGCTCGCGGCTTAAGCGCCAAAACGTATCGCGTGGTTCATGACATAGACGTGGTGCAGAAAATTCCCCCCGGCCATGCGTATGTTCATGTGGGCCAATTCGAGTTCATAGATGCGGACGGCCACCTGCACGAAAATGCACCGATTTCAAGTTCGGAAGACGGTGGCTTGCCCGAGCCCACGGGAGCACAGCAGTGGGCGGTGCGACTTCATCGCTTGCACGGCCGGGGCAGTGCGCTCATGGCAAACGCGTTTGGGCTAACCATTCCCGCACCATTCGCGGATCACGCTCCTATCTATTACGCTAGCTACATTTGGAATGACCAATGAAGAAGGCACAAACTGAATCGCCGGCGACTCTTCCGCTCGCTTGACGGTAGTCCGGACGTTTTCTTGTTTTGAGGTTTTTATGAACGATAAATTGTTATCGCGGATTTCGCTTTTGATCGCCCTGGCCCTCGCCGTTTCCCTCGCTGCGGGCGGGCAACAAACTCAAACGCAGATCGCACCAAGCGTTGAACGCCTGCGCACGCACATCACCTATCTCGCTTCAGACAAACTGGAAGGACGGCGCACCGGCAGTGAGGGCGCGAAGCTCGCCGCGGAGTACATTGCCAAAGAATTTTCCCGGTACGGATTGCAACGCAGCATCGGCTACGACACGGCCGGTATGTCAATCCTGGAAGCCGACTCGCCGAATCGTTACTTGCAAAAGTTTCCTTACGTCGCCGGGGTTGAGTTAGGTAAGAACAACCTCTTGCGCCTGGCACCGCAAAGTCCCGCATCTTCTTCGGAAAAACCGAGCGCTTTGATGGAGTCCATCGATTTCCGCGTTGGCGAAGATTGGATGCCACTTGGTTTTTCCTCGACAAACCAAATCAAGAATGCGGTTGTGACTGCTGTTGGCTTTGGTATCACTGCAACCGAGTTGAAATACGACGACTACGCAGGTGCGAATGTTAAGGGTGGTATCGCCCTGGCAGTCTCTGGCACTCCTGACGGCGATAACCCGCATGGCGAGTTTGCGCGTTATGAGGACGTCCGCTGGAAAGCAATTGCGGCGCGTAACGCCGGAGCAAGTGCGTTGCTTATGGTCGCTCGGGAACCAAACCTTAAAGAAGATCGACTGTCGCAGCTTCGTTATGACAACAGCGGTGGTGAAGCGGGAATACCGGTGGCGGTCATCTCGCGCGAGGCTGCTGAGCGCATGCTCCGCGCCGGTGGCGCCCCGATTTCTATTTCGGATCTTGAGAAGCAGCTACTTAAAATCAGGGCGTCTACAATCAAGATTGCCGGCACAGGCGAACCCACTGGTCCGGTGCAGGTTTCATTGCGGCTTCAATCTCTGGCCTTAACTCTGCAATCAGATATTGTCCGTCGCGAAGTCGAGGCAGCCAACGTCGTCGGCATCGTCAACGGCGTTGATCCGGTTTTGAAAAATGAAACGATCGTCATTGGCGCGCACTACGATCACCTCGGACGTGGCGGCGAAGGCAGTCTTGCGCCACGAGCAGGCGAGATTCATCATGGCGCGGACGATAACGCGTCGGGCACCGCAGGGTTGCTGGAACTCGCGCGCATATTCGCGTCATCAGATTTGCCGCGGCCGCGACGCACGCTTGTGTTCATTGCCTTCAGCGGCGAAGAAGAAGGACTTCTTGGTTCCGATTATTACGTGAAGCATCCGATCAGGCCCCTCGAAAATACGGTCGCCATGATCAATATGGACATGATCGGGCGCATGAAGAACAACAAACTAATAGTTGGGGGAGTCGGCACGGCTCCAGGCTGGCGAGAGCTGATAACCAGCGGGAATTTAGCTGATAGACCAATAGCGATTTCAGAGTTAGCAAATCCAGCTCGGGTGCCAGGAAAGGTGACTTTAGAAACCGGACCAAACGGACAAGTATCTTCTGCGACAGTTCATACGCAAGGCTTTGACCTGACGCTTAGCGAAGACGGCTACGGACCAAGCGACCATTCGTCGTTCTACGCCAAAAAAGTTCCCGTGCTGTTTCTCTGGACCGGAACGCATGAGGACTATCACAAACCTTCGGACACTGCCGACAAGATTAACTACGAAGACGAATCGCACATTCTTAGTTTCGTGACTCGTATTATTCGCAGTGTCGATGCCAGCAGCGCCCGACCGGTGTACACGGTCGCAAAGAGCGAATCGCAGGGACGCACGATGGGCTTTCGTGTCTACCTCGGCACGATTCCCAACTATGCCGACTCAGGCGATGGCTTATTGCTCGATGGTGTGCGCGAAGATTCACCGGCAGCGAAAGCCGGGATCAAAGCCGGTGACCGTATTGTGAAATTAGCGGGCCGCGAGGTGCGCAATGTTTACGATTACACTTATGCGCTTGGAGAAATGAAGGCCGGTCAGGAATATGAAGTGGAACTGCTGCGCGCGGGCCAGCTAATAAATTTGAGGATTACGCCGGGGGCGAGAAAATAGTGCTGCGTGCTGAGTTGAAAGTGTTGAGTGCTGAGTTGAAAGTGTTGAAGTGATGAGTTGAATAAAGCCGGTCGCTAAATCGTCGCCTCAGTACTCAGTACTCAGCACTCAGCACTTATCACTGTGCCTCCTACCAGCGCGGTTCGCGATCAAAGCCGCCACGGTCTCCGCCGCGATCGCCACCACCGCCGTAACCACCACGACCACCGCCGCCACCATAACCGCCTCGGCCACCACCGCCGCCGCCACGATCAGCACGCGGCTTGGCTTCATTGACTGTCAAATTGCGACCGCCAAAGTCCTTGCCGTTAAACTGTTCGATAGCCGCTGCCGCCTCTTCCGCCGTCGCCATTTCGACGAAAGCAAAACCGCGCGAACGGCCGGTGTCCCGGTCTTCGATTACGGAAGCTGATTCCACTGTTCCTACTGCCGCGAAAGCGTCGCGGAGTTCCTCGCTCGTCGTCCGGAACGAGAGGTTTCCGACATAAAGTTTGGTACCCATTTTGTCCTTCTATCCCTTTGATTGAGTGAAGCGCGGGTAAAAATCAGATCGCAGACTCAAGCGGGAGTTACTTGACCTTGGGCGAACGCGACGCACCCGGTGCTCTAAAGTGCGAGAGCAGCTTCCAACAAGTTGACAATTATCTCACTCTCTCCTCAGTCGAACGCGGGTCGCATCACGATCACGGACAGGCGCTACCACCACTGACACGCGAGAGCAGGAACGAACGGGCCAAGTATGCCCCAGCCTCGGTTTGGAGTTCAAGGCGAGGCGGTGGGCCCAAGCAGTTCAGAGTCCAACCTTTAGGTTGTTCGTCGCGAGAAAACGCAAACCAAAGTTTGTACTCTGAACTACAGGCGATTGCCTGCGTTGAGCACGATCGAATATAGTGCTTCGCACTCAAAATTATTTTTTGCGAAAGGCCTGTTTTGGAAATGTCCAAATCTGTTCCCATAACTGTGGCGCACGGAGACGGCATCGGTCCCGAAATCATGGCGGCCACGCTGCACATCCTGAAGGAAGCCGGCGCCAACCTCGAGATTGAAACCATCGACATCGGCGAAAAGGTTTATCTGGCCGGCAACTCGTCCGGCATCGAGCCGAGCGCCTGGGATTCGCTGCGGCGCACAAAAGTTTTTCTCAAAGCTCCGATAACCACACCGCAGGGTGGCGGCTACAAAAGCCTGAACGTAACGGTGCGGAAGACGCTGGGCCTATACGCAAATGTGCGACCGTGCGTCTCCTATCATCCATTTGTAGAAACGAAGCACCCGAACATGGATGTGGTGATCGTTCGTGAGAACGAAGAAGACCTTTACGCCGGAATCGAGCACCGGCAGACCCAGCAGGTCTATCAATGTCTGAAGCTGATTTCGCGGCCGGGTTCAGAAAAGATTGTGCGCTACGCATTCGAGTACGCGCGAAGAAACAATCGGAAGAAAGTCACCTGCTTCACCAAAGACAACATCATGAAGTTTACCGACGGCTTGTTTCATAAGGTCTTTGATGAAATCGCCGCCGAGTATTCCGACATCGAGAACGAACACTGGATCGTGGACATTGGCGCCGCCAAACTTGCCGACACACCAGAAGCTTTTGATGTATTGGTGATGCCGAACCTTTATGGCGACGTGCTGTCGGACGTGGCCGCGCAAATCGCCGGTTCAGTTGGCCTCGCTGGGTCCGCAAACATCGGCGAGCACGTTTCGATGTTTGAAGCTATTCATGGGTCCGCGCCACGTCGCGCCGGGCAAAACTTAGCCAACCCGTCGGGCCTGCTGCTCGGCGCCGTCATGATGCTGGTCCACGTCGGGGAAACAGAAGTCGCTGAGCGCGTCCACAATGCCTGGCTGCGAACTATCGAAGACGGAGTTCACACCTACGACATCTACGAAGACGGCCACAGCACGCAGAAAGTCGGAACCAAAGAGTTTGCCGAGGCGGTTGCAGCGCGCGTGGGCCAAAAGCCCGAAACGCTGAAGGCGGCAAGCTATAAGGCTGTGGCCGAAACGAGCGACAAACCGCGCGGCGGCCGGGAACAGCCAGCCGCAAAAAAAGATCTCGTGGGCGTCGATGTGTTTCTCGATTGGACCAAAGGTACGGCAAATGATCTTGGCGACTCGTTAACGAAACTCAGTGGCGACGGCATTAAACTTGAGATGATGAGCAATCGCGGCGTGAAGGTTTGGCCGGGCGGTCATGCCGAAACGTTTTGTTCCGACCATTGGCGCTGCCGCTTTCTGGCGGCGACGGATGGCGGCGCCGTTTCGCATCCGCAGATCATCTCTTTGCTTACGCGCATTGCCGCGGCAGGATTCGATTTCATTAAGACTGAGAACCTCTATACCTTCGATGGGGAAAAGGGATATTCACTCGATCAGGGAGCGTAACGGAATTTCGGAGTTCGGATTTGGGATTGCGGGTTGGGCAAAATCAAGAACAAGCCGAAATGCAGAACCGCGAGCGGTAGCGACCGGAGGCTACGGTCAGCGACGAGGGAAGCTTGAGCGGCGACGTTAAACATTGAATACTAACATCCGGTCGCTACCGCTCGCGGTTCTGCATCGGATTGCACTGCCAACTTGAATCCAACAAGTGACGAACAGCTAAGAGGGAGTATGTTATGCAAGATTCAGTGAAACAAAAGAGCGATGGTGACGACGAGGGCCCGACTGAAAAACTACGCGACGAGCAAAAATCCGAAGCCGGAGAAATTGTACCGGGGGCCGAGGGTGTTCCCGGCGCACAGAAACCGGACAACGAAGACATCAAAGACGAGAAAGGTTTGAATACCGAATAGTCATGAGTGACACACCCGCGACCCATCCGCTCGTCGCCGTAATCATGGGCAGCAAATCCGACTGGGAAACGATGAGCCATGCAGACTCGACTCTCAGCGAGTTTGGCGTCGCTCATGAATGTCACGTGATGTCGGCCCATCGCTCGCCACAACTCGCTACCGACTTTGCCGGCGGCGCCGCTGATCGCGGAGTGCAAATCATCATTGCGGCTGCCGGCGGCGCCGCCCATCTGGCCGGCGTGATTGCCGCCCACACAACGCTTCCCGTGCTCGGCGTGCCAATGAAGAGCGATGCGCTTAACGGCATGGACTCGTTGCTGTCCACCGTACAAATGCCGGCTGGCATTCCAGTCGCTACGCTGGCAATTGGAAAACCTGGCGCCATCAACGCCGCTTTATTTGCAGTTGCCATCCTGGCAACCACCAACCCCGACCTCGCCGCAAAGTTAAGAGAGTTTCGAGCGAATCAGGAACAGAAGATTCGCAGCACTACCCTTCCTTGATTCCTCTTTTCCGAAGTTATTCTTGAAATATCGCAGACGTTAGAGCAGAATGCGTGCACTGAAGAGTTGTGCCGCTGACGAAGCCTACCCCCATTGACTTCGTTTGTTTTTCACGTTCTTGCCTATCTCGCTGGGTAAATCCAGAAACATGATTGGCGAAACCATCTCTCATTATCGGATCACCGAGAAGCTCGGCGAGGGCGGCATGGGAGTCGTCTATCTCGCTGAGGACACAACCCTCGGCCGGCGCGTAGCAATAAAGTTTCTCTCTTCCACCGCCAAAGAATATCGCGCCCGGTTCCTGCGGGAAGCGCGGGCTGTCTCGGCTCTGACTCACCCAAACATCGCCACTGTTTTCGATTACGGTCAAACGGATGACGATCAGCCTTACATCGTGATGGAGCTGATCAAGGGCGAGCCGCTGAGTGACAAGCTGCTCGGAGGATCGCTACCGCTGCCAGAAGCCGTGCGCATTATTTCGTTGATTGCCGAAGCGCTCGGCGAAGCGCACCACATGGGCGTAGTGCACCGGGATGTTAAGCCCTCGAACGTCGTGATTACTGAACGCGGTCAGGTAAAGGTGCTCGACTTTGGTTTAGTCAAACAACTGTCCGAGCAGCACAGCCTCGGCGGCGATCCCAATCTGCCCACGCTTCCGTTTACGCGAACGCGCAGCGATGTGATTGTCGGCACGCCAATGTACTTGTCGCCCGAACAGGCCACCGGGAAAAAGGTGGATGCGCGCAGCGATCTGTTTGCCCTGGGCGTCGTGCTTTATGAATGCATCACCGGCCAGGCGGCTTTCGGCGGCTCGAGCGTATTCGATATTGGCGCCCAGGTTATCAACAGTACCCCGCCCCTGCCTTCGACAATCAACAACCGAATTCCACGTGAACTCAATCGGATCACCATGAAGGCGATTGAGAAGAAAGTCGAAGCTCGCTATCAATCGGCGGACGAGTTAATCGAAGACCTGGGAAAAGTTTTGCCGACGCTGCAAACGGATGGCTACCGGCAGGTGCGCGCGACCGACTCGTTGCTCAAACCACGTACTTACTCAGCCAGTGCACTAACGACGATAGCTGAAACATTGCGCCGGCCTGGGCCCTCGCTGGGCAAACTGATGGTTGGAGTCCTGTTATTGGGCTTGGTGATTGGGCTGCTGGCGCTTTGGGCGCGGCCGATTCCCTACAAACCAACGCCCGAGGCAAAAGCATTTTACGACAAAGGCCTTGACGCTCTTCGCAATGGCGCTTTCCTACAGGCGACCAAAGCTTTTGAGCAGGCCTTAAAGCAAGATGCAAAATTTCCGCTGGCACATGCGCGGCTGGCAGAGGCTTGGAACGAACTCGATTACGCCGACAACGCGAAAGATGAAATGTTGCAGGTGCAGAAGTTTGTTCCTAATCGTTCACAACTAGACAAGACGGAACGGCTTTACCTTGAAGCGATTACGGCGACGGTGGCGCGAGATTTTCCGACCGCCATAAACTCATATAAGGAATTGGTTCGTCTTTCGCCTAACGATCCGCAGGTTTACGTCGACCTCGGCAGGGCCTACGAGAAGAACGACCAAATCGAAGAAGCGATCAAGAACTACGTCGAGGCAACCACGCGCGATGCTAGCTACGCCACAGCTTTCTTGCGGTTAGGAACTCTTTACGCGCGCAAGGTCGATCAGCCCAGCGCCGCCTCGGCTTTTGATAAGGCAGAAACGATTTATCAGGCCGAGGGAAATTTTGAAGGCCAGGGAGAAGTTTCCTTCCAGCGCGGTTTTCTTTTCGACAAGATGGGCAAAGGAACCGAAGCGCGTGAACATTTGCAACGAGCCCTGGATCTGGCGCGCACTACGGGGAACGACTATCTGAACGTTAAAACGCTGCTTAAGCTCGGCGATATCGAATCGAACACCGAGAGCGCGCGCAAGTACATGTACGCCGCGTTACAGAGCGCACAGGAGAAAGACATCGATAATCTGACGAAGAGTGGCCTGGCGGATATCGGCAATACGTACCTCGTCGACGGCAATTACGCGGAAGCCGAAAAGTACTTCAACGATTCGCTGAGCCTGGCGCGAAAACAACACGACGAAAGAAATACAGCGCGGGCGTTGCTTTGCCTCGCCAGCAGTGCTGAGCGTCAGGCCAATACGGCCGTGGTTTTGAAATATGTAAATGAAGCGCTGCCCATTTATCAGAAAGGCGGCTATCGCAAAGAAACGTTGCAAGCTCTCGCCCTGCTGGCGCGCGTCCAAGTCCACCAGGGCGAATATGAAGCGGCGATGGCTGGCTATCAGCAGGGACTCAAAGTGGCGCAGGAATTAGGAGATCCTACGCAAACAATGACAACCCGACTTGACCTGGCCCGCCTGCTGATTAGGGAGGGCAAATATCCCGACGCGATCCAGCAATTAGATTCCAGTTATCAAATCGCAAAGTCGTTGGAGGTTCCCAAGAACGTAGCGTTGACTCTTATCGATCGGGCCAATGCCTGGTGGCGATTAGGAAACTATTCCCAGGCAGAGTCGCTCCTGAATGAAGCGGCAGAAATTGCGCTGCAGCCTCATGCAGCCACCAACCTGGTAGCCAGCTATTATGTTTCCCTTTCACGTATGAAGCTCAGCCAACAACAACTGGCTGACGCCGAGGCTTATGCCAGGAAAGGGCAAAAGGCAGCCCTGCCCAAACTCAAAGGGTCCGCGATCGAAGCTGAGTTTACGATGTGTTTGTCGCAAACATTTTCGGGAAACGCGCGACAAGGAAAACCAAATTGCCAACTTGCCGTAGCTGAGGCACGTTCGTCAGGTGATCCGGATCTGATATCGCAAGCATTGCTCGCGCTCGCGCAAAACCTGGCCGCAGGCGGCGAGGCCGACGCGGCACTCAGTAACGCACTGGAAGCTCAACAACTGTTTGCGCGTTCCGGAAGCAAAGACAATGAATGGCTGGCGTGGACAATCGCCGCCGTCGCCAGCAGGAAAAGCGATCCCGGCAAGGCCCCTGACTATGCTTCACGCGCGCAAGAAGTTCTCTCAAGCATTGAACAACAATGGGGAAGTGATCAATACAACGCCTTCCTGAAGCGACCTGACATTCAAATATTTCGCAAGCAACTTGACGAAGTAATGGCAGGAAAACCCTAAATCCCAACCCAGCCCCAAAAGGAGAAACTCACATGGCCAACGGCGCCGACATCATCATCAAGGCCGACTCTGTCAATATTGAATACGACGAAGCGGTTTACCCACGCGATTCGAACGATCATAAAAAGCACAAGAATCAAAATAAGAAAGTGACGCGAGTGCTGATCACCGGAGACATAAGCTTCGATAGCGGGGAGCATCAGAACGGCTTGCGCTGCGAGATCACGACTTTCTGTAAATAGAACTTAGCGAGCAGGGGGTTTCGAAATCAGGAGGCCGTCGGATATCGGCGTAGTATGGAGCGTTCCGGTTCAGGCCGCAGTCTACGAACCAACACGCAGCCGCTAAAAGACGGTCTTGCCCATCAACACTCACATCACTCCAAGGAGACGCTCAAATGGCAAACGGTGCCGACATCATCATCAAAGGCAGTTCGGTGGATATTGACTTCGACGACGATAAGTATCCTAAGGAACCTGGCAAACCTCGCAATCACAAAGCCAGTGGCCACACCATAACCCGGGTAACGGTCGAGGACGGAGACAATGCCATGCAGTATGACAGCAGTACTGACGCAGCGGACCCGTCGCGTTGGACAATCCATGTCTACTGCGCTGCACCTACTAAGCCCGCCACTAAAAACTGAGTTGGCCGACGCGGTAAGTTGAATTTGGGCCCTCGCACCTGGCGCGCCAAGTCTTTAGTGAGAATGAATGAAGTCGTCGTCTGGTCCTTCAGCGGCGAGATGGCCCGGTTGTGCGGCAAGCCTTTAAGGCCTGCTTCTGCTCAAGAGCGCAATTATGGCCACGAATAACGCAGACCCGATGATGGACCAGATGATCGGAAAACTTGTCGTGCCGATTTGCACGGAAAACAGCTCCGGCAAACCAAGGCTGCGTGCGAGCCACAGGCCCAACAGCGCGCCGATAAACCCCAGCGCGATTGAAACCAAACAACCGCCGCGCGAAAACCCGGTAATTGCCTGGCCCAACGCGCCGCAAAGTCCGGCGATGATCAGCAACACTATTAGATCGAGTAGCGTCATTTGAAACTCCTTTTTAGTTCCTGCCTTTAACGTCCAATCTCGTTCCGATAGATCTGGCCGCCTTTCATCACGAAACGGACGCGTTCAAGTTCAGTGATGTCGCGCAACGGATCGCCGGACACAGCAATGATGTCCGCAAATTTTCCCGGCTCAATGGCGCCAAAGTCGGCCGAATGCTCCAGCAGATCAGCGGCGCTAACCGTTGCCGATTGAATCGCCTGCAGAGGCGTCATTCCGTAGCGCACCATGTAGGCAAACTCCTTCGCCTGATTTTCCGTCCAGGCATAACCACCCGCATCCGTGCCGTAGGCAATCTTTACTCCCTTGCGAAGGGCGACGCCAAACGCCTTCGCTTCGAGATCCCGCATGGCCAGCCAAATGGGCGCGCCCGCGGCCGCTCGTCCTTCGGCAACATAGACGCCGACGTAGATTGTCGGGCACCAGTAAGTTCCCTGCCGCACCATTCGGTCCATCAAAGCTTCGTCGAGTCCATATCCATGTTCAATCGAATCCACGCCTGCCTTGAGCGCAGCGTCGATTCCATCCCAGCCCATCGCGTGGGCAGCAACTCGACGTCCCAGGCGATGCGCTTCATCAACCATGGCCTTCATTTCCTCGTCGGTGAAGTTGACCCAGGAATGAAGCGCGCCATCCTTGATGAAATAACGGCGGTCTGCGTAAAACTTGATCCAATCGGCGCCATACTTAACCTGCTCGCGAACGGCGCGGCGAATGTTGTCGGCGCCATCAACAATCTGCACCCCTTCCGGCATTTTCAATTCCCAGGAGTAGCCGGTGAGCGGATACATTCCGGTCGCGGAAAAAGCTCGCGTCGATACAAACATTCTGGGCCCGGGAATAACGCCGCGGTTGATGGCTGTCTTAACGTCAACGTCGGCATACATCGCTCCCTCGGTTTCCAGATCGCGCATTACGGTGAAACCATTCATCAAGCCGGTGCGGGCGGCCACAGTCGCGCGAATGGTGCGATAAGGAATGGATTCTTTCAGAAGTTGCTCGTCGTAATCGGCCGCAGTGATGTCGCCTTGCAAGAGTATGTGCGTGTGGCAGTCGGCGAGGCCCGGCAGCACAGTTGCGCGCGAAAGATCTATTGTCTGAGCATTTGCCGGTGCGGATTTTTGAATTTCGGCGAATGGGCCGACCGCTTTAATTCGTTCGCCCGCCACCAGTATTCCCTGATTTTCAAGTACGCGTCCCGCGCGGACATCAATCAGGCGACCAGCCTTGATGAGCACGACTGTTTCGGTATTTTTAACCTGAGCGATGGTGCTGGTTGAAACGAAGGAGAAAATAAGGACGAGTGTGATCAGCAAGTTTCTCATAATTGTGCTCCGTTAGAGCTTTCGGAAATTTAAGAAGCGGAAGGCAGTGGCGTTAAAGCACAGAAGACCTTCAAAATTCTTTTTTCTTCAGCCATTCGCGCACGACTTCCGCCTGGCCCCTTTTGTTCGCATCGACTTCGTAATTCAGCTGCCGCATCTCTTCAGTTGAAAATGCGTGCGCAAGTTTTGCCAGCACCTCGCGCAAGTGTGCCACGCGCGCCAGCGTGTCCTGCCGGACAAGATAGACCGCTTCGTAAGGCGGAAAGTAATGCTTGTCATCCTCGAGTTGAAACAAATCGAGCGCGGCAATTCTTCCTTCAGTCGAGTTGCCGGCAATCAGATCGACCTGACCCGATGAAAGCGCTATGTAAGTCAGCGAAAGGTCCATCTCGCGCGGCTGTTCCGCAAACTTCAATCCATAAGCTCGCGAAAAACCGGGATAGCCGTCCGCCCGCGACATGAAGTCCTGGCCGAATCCGGCGCGCCAATTCCGGGCGTACGGTGCTGCCGCCGAAATAGTTTTCAACTTGAGCCGTCTTGCCTCGGCGCCCCGAATGAGAATCGCAAAAGTGTTTTCAAATCCGAGTGGCTCGCTTACCGCTACGCCGAATTTTTGCGCGTACTCAGTTTTAACTTGTTCGTAAACGGCGCGCGGGTCGGTGATCGGCTGATGATGAAGAATCGCGGTGTATGATGTGCCAGTGTATTCCGGATAGAGATCAAGGCGTCCCGCCAGCATCGCATCGTGCGGCAAATTTCCGCCAAGTTCATACTTGCGTTCAACCGCCACGCCGCGGGCTTCCAACATCTGCGCCACAATTTCAGCCAGGATTGTCGATTCAGTGAAATCTTTTGAGCCAACTACGATCTGAGCACCTTGCGGCTGAGCGCTGCGTGACCGCGATTCACGTGAACCAATAAAGATTCCGGTTATCACGGCCGCCAGGATCGCAACCGTCGCGGCTACCAGAAATTTCTTCCTGCCAGAAGTTGTGCCGGCCTTTCGTTTGCGGGCCACCGAAAAATAGCGTTCGAGCAGACCCAACCCAAAATCTGCGATTAAGGCCATCAGGGCCGCGGGCACCGCGCCGGCGAGCAGCAAGTGATTGTCGTATTGTCGCAACCCGCGAAAGATGTAGACGCCCAGCCCACCGGCGCCAACTGCGGCGGCAATGGTCGCCACGCCAATCGCGATCACCAGCGCCACCCGAACGCCGGTAATGATGACGGGCATTGCTAACGGCAGTTCGACTTGCCACAGAATCTGCCGGCTGGTCATGCCCATCGCGACGGCAGCTTCGCGCACGTTTGGATCAACGCCCACAATACCCGTTACCGTGTTGCGAATGATTGGCAGCAGCGCGTAAACCACCAACGCCACGATCGCGGTGCGCGCGCCGATGCCGCCAATGAACGGCAGCGGAATCAGAAAACCAAACAGGGCCAAACTCGGAATCGTCTGCATGATGTTGGCGATGCCCAGCACTGGCCCACGCAACGATTTTTTGCGCGTAAGCAAAATGCCGGTGGGAATGCCAATCGCGACCGCGACGAAAGTCGAGATCAAAACGAGCGACAAATGTTGCCGCAGGAGGATGGCTAGTTCCGGCCAGTTTTGTTTGAGAAAACTGAAGAAACTCACGTTGCCTTCTCCTGAATGGAACCTGCGGAAACTTGCAGGGTGGCCAGGTACGCCATTGCTTTTTCATTTTTCGACTGCAGAAAATTCTCAGGCGTTTCCAGCAGCAGTAACTTTCCCGCGTGCATTAGCCCGATGCGCGAGCCCAATAACAAGGCTTCGCGCACGTCGTGCGTCACAAATACGGCGGTCTTGTTCAGACTTTTGCTGAGCGTGGCGAATTCGCGTTGCAGACTCGCGCGAGTCAGCGGATCGAGCGCGCCAAAAGGCTCGTCAAGCAAGAGTAACGGCGGGTCAGCAGCAAGCGCGCGCGCTACGCCGATGCGTTGACGTTGGCCGCCGGATAGTTCCGCCGGATAACGATCCACGAAATCACACGGTTCGAGCCCGACCACTGACAACAGTTCGCTGACGCGAATCTTGATACGAGCTTCTTCCCAGCCTTCAAGCGCCGGGACTAGCGCAACGTTTTTGGCGATGCTGAAATGAGGAAAGAGGCCGCCTTCCTGAATCACGTAGCCAGTGCGGCGGCGCAAGCGAATCGGATCCCAGGCAGTGGTTGGTTTTCCCTCCACCAACACTTCACCGGCATCAGGCAGCAACAGATGATTGATTAGTTTGAGAGTGGTTGTTTTCCCGCAGCCCGATTCGCCAAGCAAAACGAGGGTTTCGCCGGGCGCGACGGAGAAGCTGAGATGAGAAATGATCGGCGCTGCCGCGGAGGCATGAGAAAAACTAACGTCGCGAAACTCAACCAGGGGCTTGTTGAAAGCTTCAGACATTTTTTCGGAGAACGGGATCAGACAGGATTTACAAGCTGAACAGGATTACGGAAAATATTCAAGCTGTCTTCATTCCAATCATGTCAATCATGTAAATCCTGTCTAACAGTCTTTTCAAACTGCCATAAGTAGATTGCTGCTGAACTGATGCTTTGCATCCTGCCAGGTTTGCGCGCGGGTGAAACCAGTCTGCGTCGCTAGTTTACCAATGTCTTCGAGATCGTACTTGTAGGAATTTTCAGTATGGATTTGTTCGCCGGCGCCGAGCTGAACCTGCAGGTCAAGCTTGTCGATCGTTACGGTTTGGGCGCGGTTGCTTTCGATATAAATTTCCACGCGTCCCGGATCTTCGTTGTAGACCGCGCGATGTGCAAAGGCACGCAAGTCAAAGTTACCGCCCAGCTCACGATTGATTCGCGCCAGCACATTTAAATTAAATGCAGCCGTCACCCCGAGAGCGTCGTTATAAGCCGCTTCGAGGACCCTCTTCTCTTTTTTCAAGTCCGCGCCCAGCAGCAACGCATCGCCAGCTCGCAATACCCGGCGCAGCGCGCGCAGAAATTTCAGCGCCTCCTCCGAATCAAAGTTGCTGATGTTTGACCCAAGAAACAATGCCAGCGTGTGTGTTCGCTGTTCCTTCGCCAACTCGGCCAGCGCTGCAAAATAATCCGCCGCATAGGCTTCGATGTTCAGTCGCGGATAGGACTGCAACAGGACGCGCGAACTGTTTTCAAGTGCCGTAGCCGAAATATCCACCGGCATGAAAAGCAGCTCATTTTGTTTTCGCAGGAGCGCCTCGATCAGCAGTCGTGTTTTCGACGCGCTGCCGCTGCCCATCTCGATTAATGTCGTCGGACCCGCAACCGTGGCGACTATCTCATCCGCATAACGCTGCAGTATCTCGTTTTCAGCCCGGGTCAGATAATACTCAGGCAGCAAACAGATCGCTTCGAAAAGTTGCGAACCAAGTTCGTCGTAAAAATACTTGGGCAGAAACCGCTTTGGTCGAGTTGTCAGTCCGCGCCGCACGTCTTCTGCAAGGCCGGCCAGCGGATCGCGCGTGACGAGGTTGCGAATGAACAACTTCTCTTGCTGCACTTGTGGTGTGTGTGACATCAGTCGCCGGTTTTCTGGACCGCTGCGTTAGCTCCGTTCAAGAACCAGGGGGGTGGGCAAGCATGATAGCCGATCATTTGCGATTATCAATAACTTAGGCCGCGCCCCGACCGCTTGACCGGCGGCTTGTTGCTCCGGCAAGATCGCTGCGCTATGCACCACCTGGATTCCCCCGCGCCAATTCCTGATCGTACTCGTTGTCACAAGAGAAACTTTATCGGCTTACTTGCGCTGATGCTGGTGTGCATCGCGGCCCCGGCTGGCGCGCAAACCTATCGTCATGAGGTGGAAACTGGAGATAAAACCTCGGTTTCGGTGAAGAGTCGCAACGGTCGCGTCAGCGTAATAGCCACCGATGAGCAGTTGAAGAAAGTTTCGATCGAAGCTACTTCCGCTGGCGCTGTGGTGGATCAAACGGACGTGCTGACCGTAACCAGGGGCGGCGACGTGAACATCACTGTTCGCGATCGACGCGAGCAAGATCGCATCGACCTGGTTGTGCGCGTCCCGGCTCGTACGAAAGTAAAAATTGAGAGCGAAGCCGGTGCTGTTGATGTAGTGGGCAACCTTGAGTCAGCCGAAGTCAGCACTAACACCGGCACGATTCACGCCGACGTACCGCTCGACGCTGTCAAATTCAATTTTATGTGGAGCGCCAGCCGGCCACGCTTTTTGAGCGACGTTGAGTTACCGAAAGTGAAAGAAAAAGCCGCGGGCGCCTTCACAATTTCGGGAAAGCTTCCCGACAAAAAATCTGACAAAGAAGAAAAGTCTGACAAACAGAAAAAGTCCGAGAAGGATGAGCGCATCCATCTCGACTTTCTGACGCAGCGTGGCGTTATCCTGCTTAACGTGGATCCGGCGATGGTGCCACCCGACTTGCGCGAGCGTCCGCTCACCGAAGCTGCTC